>JAOPZO010000428.1 GCA_025964065.1 Solirubrobacterales bacterium
GACACGGAGCACGCGGTAGTCGCGGTCGAGCCGGACGGTCCAGCGGAAGCCGGCGTCCTGCAGGCGCACCTCCCACGTGACGCGGCCGCGGCGGCCGTCGCCCTTGCGGCGGACGCGCACGAGCGCCTTCTGGGTGCCGACGCTGGCGCGGGCCGCGGCGACCGCCCTCGCGCGGCGGGTCTCCTCGGCGCTGCGCCCCGGGGCGGGGGTCCCGGTGTCGCCCGTGGACGTCGTCGGGGTGGAGGAGGTGCCGGTCGTCGAGGTCTCGGTGGTCGTGGTGGTCGTGGTGGTGGCGGTCGTCGGGGTCGTCCGGTCGTCGCCCGGGCCGTCGTCGGAGCCCTTGGAGGCGACGGCGACGGCGGGGCCCGCGAGGGCCGCGGCGACCATGAGGGCGGCGGTGAGGCGACGCCGGGGTGTGGTGGGTGTCGAGTGCATGGGACCACGGTGCCCCAGGGCGCGTCGAGGTCGCAATGGGACGTTGGTCGCATCGCCGGGCGCGACCCGGCACCCCCCGCAAGGCCCGTTGCAGCGGCAGGGAAAGGGGGTGCCCGCCTCTAACCTCGGACGTCGATGGCCATCGTCGAACGTCATGCCCAGGCCCGCAACCGCGCCGCCGCGCCCCAGGACCGGGCGCCCGCCGTCGTGGAGTTCCGCGGGGTCTCCAAGCAGTACGACTCGGGGGACCGCGGGCTCGAGCAGGCGAGCTTCGCGATCGAGCGCGGGGAGTTCGTCTTCCTCGTCGGGCAGACCGGCTCGGGCAAGTCGACGATCATGCGCCTGCTCATCAAGGAGCACGAGCCGAGCGCCGGCACGATCAAGGTCGCCGGGCGCGACATCACCGCCATCACGGGCAAGGACGTCGCGCACTACCGCCGCAACCTCGGCGTCGTCTTCCAGGACTTCAAGCTCCTCCCGAACCGGACCGTGTACGACAACGTCGCCTACGCCCTCCAGGTCACGGGTCACAAGCGCAAGGAGATCCGCGCGAAGGTGTCGGACATCCTGCGCCTGACGGGCCTCTCGCTCAAGCTGCACTCCTACCCCGACCAGCTCTCGGGCGGCGAGCAGCAGCGCGTCGCGGTGGCGCGGGCGTTCGTGAACCACCCGCCGCTTCTGCTGGCCGACGAGCCCACGGGCAACCTCGATCCCGAGACGTCCATCGGCATCATGCAGCTGCTCTACCGCATCAACCGCACGGGCACGACGGTCATCGTCGCGACGCACGACAACGCGATGGTCGACCGCATGCGCCGGCGCGTGATCGAGGTCAACCAGGGCGTGGTCATCCGCGACGAGCACGGCGGCGGCTACTCCCAGCAGGACGAGAACACCTCGGAGTTCGGCCTGCTCATGCGCGGCGAACCCTCCCCGCAGCCTCGTCGCCTCAGCACCCCGGGCGACTCCTTCGACGACATCTTCCGGGACTAGACCCACATGGGCTTCTTCATCAAGGAGGCGCTGCGCTCCGTGCAGCGCAACTCCGTGCCGAGCTTCGCCGCGATGGCCTCGATCCTCGTGACCGTGCTCGTCCTCGGCATCTTCATCCCGATCACGCAGGCGACCACGGGCGCCGCGAACGAGGTCCGCGACAAGGTCCTCGTGAACGTCTACCTCAAGAGCGGCTCGGGCCAGGCCGACCGCGAACGCGTCGCCGCGCTGCTGCGCGAGGACACGGAGTACGTCGGCAAGGTCGAGTTCGTCTCGAAGGAGGCGGCCTACCGCGAGCAGAAGAAGGACTACCCGGAGTACTACTCCGAGCTGCTCGGCTCCAACCCGCTGCCGGACACCTTCCGCGTCACCCCGGACTCCCCGGACAACGCGCTCAAGCTCCGCGACGCGCTCGCCCCGGCGACCGCCTCGGGCCAGCGCGCGACGGTCGACCCGGCGATCGACACGGTGAAGAACCGCAAGGACGACACGAGCAACATCCTCTTCATCACCCGGGTCGTGAAGTACGCGATGGCGCTGCTCGCCGCGCTGCTCGTGCTCGCCTCGGTGCTCCTCATCTCGAACACGATCCGCCTGTCGCTCTTCGCCCGCCGCCGCGAGGTGGAGGTCATGAAGCTCGTGGGCGCGACGGACTGGTTCATCCGCTGGCCGTTCGTCATCGAGGGCGTGCTGCTCGGGGCGCTCGGCGGGGTGCTCGCGGTGCTCGTCCTCACGGTGGGCAAGGTCGCGTTCGTCGACCCGCTGGTCTCGGACTTCGCGCTGCTCCGCGCCCCGGAGACGATGCAGTTCGGCGTCCTCGCCCTCGTGCTGCTCGGCGCCAGCGTCGGCGTGAGCGCGCTCGGGTCGGGGCTGTCACTGCGCCGGTTCCTCAAGGTCTAGGGCTCGGAGCAGGGGCGCCGGGCTAGCCTGGCTTGCCTGTGCGCCTGCTCCGGCTCCTCGCCCTGCTCCTGATCCCCGTCGCGCTGGTCGGCGGGGTCTACCTCGGCGGCCACCCCGAGAACCTGCCGGGCTTCGTGCGCGACCCGCTCGTCGGGGACGAGGACACGCGGGTCGTCGACGAGGCGATCGCCGAGGTCAGCGACTCCTACTACCGGAAGATCCCGGATCGCGCGCTCGCCGACGCCGCCGTCAGGGGCGTCGTCGAGAGCCTCGACGACCGCTTCTCGGCGTACTTCACCCCGAAGGAGTATGCGGAGTACCAGATGTCCCAGGACTCCCAGTTCTCGGGCATCGGAACCACCGTGCAGCCCGATCCGTTCGGGCTGCGCGTCGCCCAGGTCTTCGACGAGTCGCCCGCCGCGCGCGCCGGCGTGAAGGTCGGCGACGTCATCGTCGCCGCGGGCGGGAAGGCGCTGAAGGGCCTTGCGCAGGAGGCGGCCGTGGCCCGGGTGAAGGGCCCGCGCGGCACGGACGTCGTGCTCGGCCTGCGGCGCGGCAAGCGCAAGCTCGAGGTCACCGTCACGCGCGCGACCGTCTCCGTCCCACAGGTCGCCTCCCGCGTCACCGCGATGGGCGGCGTGAAGTACGGCGTCGTCGCCCTCGCGCAGTTCGGCGGCGGCGCGCACGCCGAGGTCTACGCGGCGATCAAGAAGGTCGTCGACGGCGGCGCGAAGGGCATCGTCTTCGACCTCCGCGGCAACGGCGGCGGCCTGGTCTCCGAGGCCCAGCTCGTCACGAGCGGCTTCATCAGGGAGGGCAAGGTCGTCACGACCCGCGGCCGCAACGTCCCGGAGCGCACGCTCCGCGCGACGGGCGACCCCGTGGCCCCGGACATCCCGCTCGTCGTCCTCGTGGACCGGGGCACCGCCTCGGCCTCCGAGATCGTCGCGGGCGCACTGCAGGACCTCGACCGCGCGCCGATCGTCGGGACGAAGACCTTCGGCAAGGGCGTCTTCCAGGAGGTCGTCGAGCTCTCCAACGGCGGCGCGCTCGACATCACCGCCGGGCAGTACTTCACGCCGAACGGGCGGAACCTGGGCGGGAAGGGCGTCAGCACGGGCGCCGGCATCACGCCCGACGTGAAGGCGCAGGACGATGCGGAGACGAAGGCCGACGAGGGGCTGCGCGGCGCCTTGAAGGTCCTGGCCGACGGCGAAGCGTGAGCCCGCGGCCGGGCGGCTCCTCGGGCCGGGGCAAGAAGCCCAAGCGGGCCGGCGGCAAGGGGCCCAAGCGGCCCGAGACGCCCCGGGGGCAGACGCCGCCGAAGCGCAAGCGGCCCGCGGCGGCGACCGGGGAGGCCGCG
>JAOPZO010000485.1 GCA_025964065.1 Solirubrobacterales bacterium
GCCGACGCCGACGCCCACGGGCGACACGCCGACCCCGGAGCCCACGGCCGCCACTCCCGCGATCACGGAGGGCGAGGTCAAGGCCGCCGAAGCCGTCCAGGCCGAGGCCGCCGCGCCCGCCGCCCCCGCGACGAAGGGCAAGAAGGGCAAGGCCGTCGTCCCGCCCAAGGACGAGAAGCCCGCCCTGGTCCCGTCGAAGGAGAAGCCGCCGCCCGGCGCCGGCCCGCGCATCCTCGCGGTCCCCGAGCCGCCCAAGCGCCCCAAGCGCGACGAGTCCGCGAACCTCCCCCGCACGGGTGCGGGCGGCACGGGTGCCGCCGGTCGCCGTCGCGTGGTCATCGACTCCCAGGCCGCCCGTCGCGGCCCGGGCGGCCCCGGCGGCCCGGGTGGCCCCGGTGGCGGCCCGAACCAGCCCCCGCGCCGTCAGCGCCGTGGCCGTCGGCGTCGTGGCGTCTACAACGACACGATCGCCCCGCTCGACGTCGAGGCGCAGAGCTCGATCGACACCGTCCGCGTCGCGTCCGGGTCGAACGTCAAGGAGGTCGCGGAGTCGCTCGGCGTCCCCGTGCCCGACGTCATCAAGAAGCTCATGATGCTCGGCCAGATGGCGACGCTCACGCAGACGCTGTCCGACGACGCGATCCAGATCATCGCCGACGAGTTCGACCGCACGGTCGAGATCACCTCGGTGTCCGACGAGGACGCGGACGCCCCGGCGTACGAGGACGACGAGGCCGACCTGCTCCACCGCCCGCCGGTGGTCACGATCATGGGCCACGTCGACCACGGCAAGACGTCGCTGCTCGACGCGATCCGTGAGGCGGACGTCGTCGGCGGCGAAGCCGGCGGCATCACCCAGCACATCGGCGCCTACCAGGTGCACCACGGCGAGAACGTCGTGACGTTCCTCGACACGCCGGGTCACGAGGCGTTCACCGCCATGCGTGCCCGCGGCGCGAAGGTCACGGACATCGCGATCATCGTCGTCGCCGCCGACGACGGCGTGAAGCCGCAGACCCGGGAGGCCGTGGACCACGCGCTGGCCGCCGAGGTCCCCGTGCTCGTCGCCGTCAACAAGGTCGACAAGGAGGGCGCGGATCCCACCCGCGTCCGCACGGAGATGACCTCGCTCGGGCTCCAGCCCGTGGAGTGGGGCGGCGACATCGAGTTCGTCGACGTCTCCGCGAAGGCCCGCACCGGCCTCGAGGAGCTCCTCGAGACCATCCAGCTCGTCGCCGAGCTCGAGGACCTGAAGGCGAACCCGAACGCCGCGGCGTCGGGCATCGTCATCGAGTCCAAGCTCGACCCGGGCCGCGGCCCGGTCGTGACGATGCTCGTGCAGCGCGGCACGCTGAAGATCGGCGACGCCGTCGTCGCCGGCCCGCAGTGGGGCAAGGTCCGGGCGCTCACCGACTACCACGGGGTGCGCACGAAGAAGGCGGTTCCCGGCGATCCCATCGAGATCCTCGGCTTCGACGGCGTCCCCGACGCCGGCGAGCAGGTCCGCGTCGTGAAGAACGACCGCGAGGCCCGCCGCGAGGCCAACGAGCGCGAGGTCCGGCTCAAGAGCGAGGCGCTCGCGCGCCGCTCGGGCCGGAAGGTGTCCCTCGAGGACGTCTTCAAGCGCCAGACGTCGGGCACCAAGGAGCTCGCGATCATCATCAAGGCCGATGTCGCCGGTTCGATGGAAGCGCTCGAGGACGAGATCGCGAAGCTCCCGCAGGACGAGGTCTTCGTCGACGTCATCTCCTCCGGGGTCGGTGGCATCACCGAGTCCGACGTCATGCTGGCGTCGGCGTCCGAGGCGATCATCATGGGCTTCAACGTCCGGCCGGTCGGCAACGCCCGGGCCGTGGCGGACCGCGAGGGCATCGAGATCCGGAACTACTCCGTGATCTACAAGGCGCTCGACGAGATCCGCGAGGCCATGACCGGGATGCTGGACCCCGAGGAGGTCGAGGACACCGTCGGCCAGGTCGAGGTGCGCGCGATCTTCCGTGCCTCCAAGATCGGCGTCATCGCCGGCTCCTACGTCCTCGAGGGCAAGGTCACCCGTGGCGGCAAGGTGCGGATCATCCGCGACGGCACCGTCATCGCGGAGAGCACCGTCGCCGGGCTGCGTCGCTTCAACGACGACGCCCGCGAGGTCCTCGCCGGCTTCGAGTGCGGCATCACCCTGGCCAACTACCAGGACATCAGGGAAGGCGACGTCTTCGAGGTCTACGAGACGCGCAAGGTCAACCGCGAGCTCGCGTGAGCTCGCGGCTCCGGGGGGCGGACGAATGAGCGCGGACCGGATGCGCCGCGTCGACGAGGCGGTGCGCGAGGTGCTGAGCGCCACGGTGACGGGCGAGCTGAAGGACCCCCGGGTCGGGTTCGTCACCGTCACCGACGTGAAGACCAGCCCGGACCTCCGGCACGCCCGCGTCTACGTGAGCGTGCTGGGGGACGAGGCGACCCGGACCGGCAGCCTCGAGGGGCTGCGGTCCGCTCACGGGTTCCTGCAGGCCCGGGTGGCGGCGAAGCTCCGGATGAAGCACACGCCGCAGCTCGACTTCATCTACGACGACACCGCCGAGAAGGCGTTCGCGCTCGAGGAGCTCATCCGCCGCAAGGAGGCGGAGCGGTGACCACGACGGATCCCGTCGCGTCCTCCCGCGCGCTCATCCTCGACGAGCTGCGCGGGGCCGATCGCTTCATCCTCGTCACGCACGAGAACCCGGATGGCGACGCCCTCGGCTCGCTCGTCGGCATGCACGGCGTGCTCACGGCCCTCGGGAAGGACGCCGTGATGTTCATGGGCGCCGACGAGTTCCCGCTGCCGTACGAGTACCGGTTCTTCGTCCTCGACGGGCTCGTCTCCGAGGCGCCCGCGGACCTCGAGGAGCGCACGGTCGTCTTCCTCGACTGCGGGAACATCGACCGCAACCCGGCCGAGGTCGTCAAGCGCCCCGAGGCGCACATCCTGAACATCGACCACCACCACGACAACACGCGCTTCGGGACCGTGAACCACGTCGTGGAGGAGGCCTCGTGCACGGCCGAGATCGTCTGGGACCTGATGCGGGCCCTGGAGGTCGAGCCGTCGCCCACGATCGCCGACGCGCTCTACGTCGGGCTCGTCACGGACACGGGCAAGTTCATGTACGAGAACACCGGCACCCGCGCGCACGTCATGGCGGCGGAGCTCATCGAGGCCGGGGTGGACGTCAACGCGGTCTACCGCCGCCTCTACGAGGAGATGCCGTACTCGAAGCTCGAGCTGCTCTCCCGCGGCCTCGCGAACGTCGAGCGCTTCGACGACGGCCGGCTCACGATCGCCCAGCTCGCCCGCGCGGACTTCGAGGCGGCCGGAGCGGAGGAGAGCTACTCCGAGGGCGTCATCGATCACCTGCGCTCCGTGCAGGGGACGAAGGTCGCGGCGCTGGCGCGGGAGATGCTCGACGGCTCCGGGCGCCGCAAGGTCTCCCTGCGGGCGACGGACGGCGAGGTCGACGTGTCGGTCATCGCCCGGGCGGGCGGCGGGGGCGGGCACCGACAGGCCGCGGGCTTCACCACGCGCCTTGGCGACGCCGAGCTCGTCGCGTTCGTCCGCGAGGCGATCACGCTGCAGATCGGCCCGCCGGTCTCCTAGGACCTCCTAGTTCAGCCGGGCCCGCAGGGCCCGGGCCTCGAGCGTCAGCCGTTCCATGTCGTCCGGGTCGACGGGCAGGAGCAGGCGCAGGTCGGCCGCGTGGATCGCGTGCGCGAGCGCCCCGCGCTTGGTGAACGACCCGACGAGGTTGTTGATCATCCGCAGCACCGTCTCGTGCGGGCCCCACGGGCGCACGAGGTCCTCCGGCAGCTCCGGGACGGCGATCCGCACGCCGTTGTGGAACGGGTCGAGCAGCTCGGGCCGGGCGCCGGGCTGCGGGAAGTGCCCCGCCACGAAGTGGCCCGGGAGCCCGACGCCGCACAGCGGGATCTCCGCGCGGCGCGCCACCGCGACGTAGACGACCGACAACGTGATCGGGAGGCCGCGGCGCCGCACGAGCACCACGGGAAGCATCGAGTTGTCCGGGTGGTCGTACTCCCGGGTGTCCCCGGAGAACCCGTGCCGGCGGCCGATGACGGCGGCCAGGGCCGAGACGGGATCGGGGTCGGGCAGCGCGAGCTCCGCCTCGACCTCCGCGGCGAGCTGGTCCAGGCGCCGCCGGGCGCCCATGGCATCGACGGGACCGAACTCGGCGGCGAGCCCGAGGGCGAGCTCCTCGACGGGCGGATCGGGCTCGCAGGCCAGCTCGGCGAACGCCTCGGTTCCCATGAGGTCATCATGCCCGCCGATGGACGGACTGATCCTGATCGACAAGCCCGCGGGGATCACCTCGCACGACGTCGTGGCCCGCGTGCGGCGCGAGGTCGTGGGGCGCGAGCGCTCGAAGAAGGGCGTCGGGAAGGTCCGAGTGGGCCACGCGGGCACCCTCGACCCGTTCGCGACGGGGCTCCTGGTCGTGCTCGTCGGGCGCGCGACCCGTGTGCAGGCGCACGTCATGGCCCTGACCAAGCGCTACGAGGCGACGGCGCGCTTCGGCTTCACCTCGACCACGGGCGACCCCGAGGGGGAGCTCACGGAGACGGGGCGCATCCCGCCCGAGCCGCTCGTGCTGCCGACGGGCGCGATCATGCAGCGCCCCCCGGCGTACTCCGCGGTCCACGTGGACGGCAAGCGCGCCTACGACCTCGCGCGGAAGGGGATCGCGGTCGAGCTCCCCGAGCGGGAGGTCCAGGTGCACCGCTTCGAGCGCCTCGCCGAGGACCGCTTCCTCATCGAGTGCTCCGCCGGGACCTACGTGCGCACGCTCATCTCCGAGCTCGGCGACGCGTACTGCACCGCGCTCCGGCGCACCGCGATCGGGCCCTTCGACGTCGCGGACGCCACGAGCGACCCCACCCCCGAGGACCTCATCCCGCTCGAGGAGGGCCTCGCGCGCTTCCTGCCGGTCCTCGAGCTCACGGGTGAGCCCGCACGTCGCGCGGCGCACGGGATGCCCATCGCGAGGCAGGGGAACGACGCCACCGTCCTGCTCCGCGACGAGCACGGCCCGATCGCCCTGGCCGAGCCGCGGCCGGGCGGCACGCTGAAGCCCGTCGTAGGCTTCAGGTCGTGATCGTCACCGCCCTCCACGACGCGGAGCCCCGTCCGCGCCGGCTCGCCGTGGGGACGTTCGACGGCGTCCACCTCGGCCACCGCAAGGTCATCGAGGGTGCCGACACCGTCCTGACCTTCGAGCCGCACCCGCGCACGGTCATCGCCCCCGAGGGCATCCCGCGGCTGCTCACGACGTTCGCGCGCAAGGCCGAGCTCATCGCCGGGCTCGGGGTGCAGGAGCTCGTCGTCATCCCCTTCGACGCCTCGTTCGCGGCCCAGACCGCCCAGGAGTTCCACGACGAGGTGCTCGTCGCGAGGCTCGGCGCGATCTCGGTCAGCGTGGGGGAGAACTTCCACTACGGCGCGAAGGCGCAGGGGAACACGGCCTTCCTCGGGGCCGACGGCCGCTTCGCCGTGCGGGTGGTCCCACTGCTCGAGGTCGACGGCGAGATCGTCTCCTCGAGCCACATCCGCGGGCTCATCGCGGGCGGCGCGATCGAGTACGCGGGCGAGCTGCTCGGCGCGCCGTTCTCGATGTCCGGGCCCGTCACGCACGGGGAGAAGCGCGGCCGGACGCTGGGCTACCCGACCGCGAACCTCGTTCCGCAGTCGGCCTTCGCGACCCCCGCCCACGGCGTCTACGCCTGCCGGGTGCACCTCCCCGGGGTCGAGGCGCCCGTCGCGGCCGCCACGAGCGTCGGCGTGCGGCCCCAGTTCGACACGGGCCTGGGGGAGCTCGTCGAGGCGTTCCTCATCGGCTGGAGCGGCGACCTGTACGACCAGGTCATCCGCATCGACTTCCTGAAGCGGCTGCGCGGCGAGAAGCGCTTCGACTCCGTCGAGACGCTGCTCGAGCAGATGGCACGGGACGTGGAGGACGCCCGTGGGCTCGCCGGTTGCTAGCCTCCCCGGTCGCCAATGACCACGCTCTCACCAGAACGCACGCAGGAGATCGTCGCCCAGTTCGGGGCGAACCCGGAGGACACGGGCAACACCCGCGTCCAGATCGCCCTCCTGACGCAGCGCATCAACGACCTGACGCAGCACCTCCGCTCGCACAAGAAGGACCATCACTCGCGTCGTGGCCTCCTCATGCTCGTCGGCCAGCGCCGCCGTCTCCTCAACTACCTCGAGAAGTCCGACCTCGAGGGCTACCGCACGCTGATCAAGCAGCTCGGCCTGCGCAAGTGAGCATCATCGCCCCCGGGACCGAGGTCCCGGACTTCGCGCTGGCCACGGCCGACGCGGAGGGCTTCACGCAGGAGGACCTGAAGGGGAAGACGACCGTGTTCGTCTTCTACCCCTTCGCGTTCAGCCCCGTCTGCACGGACCAGCTGCAGATCTACGAGGAGGCCCTCCCCGAGCTCGCCGCGCAGGGCGCGACGCTCTACGGCGTCTCGACCGACGCGACCTACTCGCAGCAGGCCTTCAAGGAGAAGCTCGGCGTCTCGATCGAGCAGCTCTCGGATTTCGAGCCGAAGGGCGAGACCTCGCGGAAGTTCGGCGCGTTCTTCGAGCCCGCGGGCATGACGAACCGCGCGCTCGTGATCGTCGGCCCCGACGGGGTCGTCACCTGGTCGCACCTCGCGGCCAACCCGGGCGAGCTCCCCGGCGTGAACCTCATCTTCGACGGCCTCGAGGCCTCGAAGGCGTAGCAGCGCGGCGCCTGCGGGCGCCGTGGGACGCCGGTTCGGGACGGGCGGCTACCGTCGAGGGCGATGCCCTCGCAGCCGTCCAAGCAAGAGCAGCAGGGAAGCGGGATCAGCCTGCTCACCCTCATGATCGCCAGCGCCTCCTCGGTGGTCGCGGCCATCGTCGTGTCCCGGATCTGGGGGCCCGGCACCCTGATCGGCGCCGCGGCGACCCCCGTGATCGTGACCCTGGTCTCGGAGGCGCTGAGGAAGCCCGCCGAGAAGGTGACGGTGATCCGCATGACGCCGTCCGGCACCCAGGTCCACGAGGCCGCGCCGGGGCAGCCCCGGCCGCGCGCCGGCGCCGCGGACGTCTCCGAGGAGCCCACGATGGTCGCCGGGCCCGAGGTGCCCGTCCGGCGCCGGAGCCGGCCCGCGCTCGCGGTCGCGCTCGCGACGGGGCTCGTCGCCTTCGCGATCGGGGCCTTCGTCCTGACCGGCACGGAGCTCGTCTTCGGCGACGCCGCGTCGGGCGGCGGCGGCACGACGTACTTCAACCGCGGCGACGGGGCCGGCTCGCGCGCGACACCCCAGGAGGAGGAGCCGCCCGCACGGACCACCTCCACCGAGACGCAGACGACGACGACGGGAACCGAGACGGTCCCCGCGCCGGCGCCGGCGGCGCCCGCCGACCCGGAGGCCGGGCCCGAGGCGGTGCCGCCCACCCAGGTCGCTCCGCCGGCGGACGGGACCACGGGAGCGACGGGCGCGACG
>JAOPZO010000134.1 GCA_025964065.1 Solirubrobacterales bacterium
GGCGCCGGCCGCGGCCGTCGGCCGGGAGCAGGCACGGGTCGCCCGTCGGGCCATCGCCGACTACGACGGCATGTTCGACGGTGCGACGGCCCTCGTCGTCGACGACGACTTCCGCAACATCTTCGCCCTCACGGCGCTGCTCGAGCGCGGCGGCCTGACCGTCGTGGCGGCGCAGAGCGGGCCCGCGGCGCTCGGCATCCTCGGGGAGCGCGAGGACATCGACCTCGTGCTGATGGACATCATGATGCCGGTGATGAACGGCTATGAGACGATGGCCGCGATCCGCGCGCGGCCCGGGCTCGCGGAGCTGCCGATCATCGCGGTCACCGGGAAGGTCGTCGGGGGCGAGCGGGAGCGCTGCCTGGAGGCCGGCGCCTCGGACTACATCCCCAAGCCCGTGGACACGGCGGAGCTGCTCGCCGCCCTCATGGCCTGGTTCCCCGCACCGGCGGGCGATCCCCGGACGGCGGCGTGAGCGGTCCCGCGGCCATCGCGGCGGCCGGGCGCACCGCCGCGCCGATCCTCGTCGTCGACGACAACGCGGGCAAGAGGCTGTCGCTCGCGGCCATCCTGGGTGCGGAGCACGAGCTCGTCGAGGTGGACTGCGGCGTCGCGGCGCTGAAGGCGGTGCTCGAGCGCACGTACGCGGTGATCCTCATGGACGTCCACATGCCGGGAATGGACGGCTACGAGACCGCGCGGCTCATCCGCATGCGGCGCGAGTCCGAGCACACGCCGATCATCTTCATCACCGCGGACGGCGGCGACGAGGCCCAGGTGCCGATCGCGTACGCCAGCGGCGCGGTCGACTTCATGGTCGGCACGCCCGTCGCGGCGGTCCTCCGCGCGAAGGTCGCCATCTTCGTGGAGCTGTTCAAGAAGGGGCTCGAGCTCGAGCACTCGCTCGCCGAGGTCACGACGCTCAGCGAGCGCTTCCGGGACAGCGAGGCGCGCTCCCGGGCGGTCCTCCACAACGTCGCCGACGGCATCGTGACGCTGCACGACGACGGCACGATCGCCTCGTTCAACAATGCCGCCACGCGGCTGTTCGGCTTCGACGAGGCGGACGCGCTCGGCCTGCGCTTCTCGACGATGTGCCCCGAGCCGGAGCAGGCCACCGCGCTCGCCGACCGCCGCCCCGGGGAGGTCCTGCTCGCGACGGGGCGCCGCCGTGACGGCGCGACGTTCCCGGTGGAGCAGACCACGAGCCACGTCGACCTCGGCAGCCGGACGGTCCACATCGTCTGCCTGCGCGACGTCTCCGAGCGGGTGGCGCACACCGAGGCGCTGCAGCACCAGGCCCTGCACGACGCGCTCACGGGCCTGCCGAACCGCGTCCTCTTCCGGGAGCGCGTGAGCCACGCGATCCGCCGTGCCGAGCGCACCCAGGAGGAGATGGCCCTGATCCTCGTGGACCTCGACGCGTTCAAGCAGGTCAACGACACGCTCGGCCACCAGAACGGGGACCTCCTGCTGCGCCTCGTCGCCGAGCGGGTCATGGGCTGCCTCCGCGACGGGGACACGGTCGCCCGGATCGGCGGGGACGAGTTCGCGATCCTCCCCATCGCCCCGACGGGGGTGGCGGGCGCGGCGCAGATCGCCTGGCGCGTGCTCGCGGCGCTCGAGGAGCCCTTCCTGGTCGGGGGCGCCACCGTCGACCTCCGCGCGAGCATCGGCATCGCGGTGGTCCCGGAGCACGGCAACAACATCGACGACCTCATGCGGCGCGCCGACCTCGCGATGTACGACGCCAAGCGCCACCGGAGCGGCTGCGCGATCTTCGCCGACGCGCAGGAGGAGGAGCCCGCCCGGCGCCTCAAGCTGCTCGGGGAGCTCCGGCACTGCGTCGAGCGGGACGAGCTCGTCCTGCACTACCAACCCAAGGTGGACCTCAAGACGGGCGAGGCGACCGGGCTCGAGGCGCTCGTCCGCTGGAACCACCCCTCGGGCCGCCTCTTCCGGCCCGACGAGTTCATGCCCGAGGTCGAGGGCTCCGAGCTCATGGTCCCGCTCACGGCGTGGGTCATCGACGAGGCGCTCAGCGAGCTGCGGCGCCTGCGCGACCGCGGCTACGACCTCGGGATGGCGGTCAACCTCGGCGCGCGGTGCCTGGCACCCGACGCGGGGACGCTCGAGTCCGTCGAGCGGATGACGGAGAGCTGGGGGATCCCGGCCGAGAAGCTCACGCTCGAGCTCACGGAGAGCGCGTTCATCGACACGGAGCTCCCCGAGCTGCTCACGCGGCTGCGGGGCATGGCCCAGCACATCTCGATCGACGACTTCGGGACGGGCTACTCCTCGCTCGTGTACCTCAGCCGGCTGCCGGTCGTCGAGATCAAGGCCGACCGCTCGTTCGTCATGACGATGGCCACCGTGAAGAGCGACGCGGTCATCGTGCGCTCGACCGTCGACCTCGCGCACAACCTCTCCGTGAAGGTCGTGGCCGAGGGCGTCGAGGACGCGGAGACGATGCGGATGCTCATCGACTACGGCTGCGACGAGGCCCAGGGGTACCACTTCGCGCGGCCCATGCCCGCGGACGAGCTCCTGGGCTGGCTCGAGACCTCCCCGTTCGGCCTGCCCCGCCGCCTGCCCGTCTCGGGTGCTGTGCCGGAGCCGGCGGACGTGGGCCGGGCCTGAGCACCGTTGCACCGCTTTCGCGGCTTGACAGCTCGTCGAGCGAGCTTGCATACTAGTACGCAGTGTCGCTCCAGCTCATCGATCGCGGGTCAGGGCAGGGCACCCGCGACCGCGTCTACCTGACGCTCCGCGAGGCCATCACCACCGCCCAGCTCGTCCCGGGGCGCCGCCTCAGCGAGAACGAGCTCGCGGGCCGCCTCGGCGTCAGCCGCACCCCGATCCGGGAGGCGCTCGCCCTGCTGCGCGAGGAGCGCCTCGTCGCGATCGTCCCGCAGCTCGGCACGTTCGTGACCCGCGTGAGCACCTCGGCCGTCGCCGACGCCGCGTTCGTGCGCGAGGCGCTCGAGTGCAGCGCCGTGCGGCTCGCCGCGGAGCACGTCGACGCGCGGACGCTGCAGGAGCTGCACGCGAACCTCGCGGCGCAGGAGTCCGCCGACGTCGCCGCGTTCGACGCGCTCGACGACGACTTCCACCGCGTGCTCTGCGACGCGAGCGGCCACACCATCGCCTGGACGCTCACCCACCGCGCGAACGGCCAGCTCGACCGGATCCGGCGGCTGAGCCTGCCCGAGCCGGGCTACCTGCGCGAGATGGTCGCCGAGCACCACGACGTGATGGCGGCGGTCGCCCGGCGCGACGCCGACGGGGCCGAGCGGGCGCTGCGCCACCACCTGCGGATGGTCCCGTCCCTGCTGCCGGCGCTCCGCGAGCGCCACCCGGACTACTTCGAGGAAGAGGAGGGCGCATGACCATGTTCGACGACGTCGACCCGGCGGAGACCGCCGAGTGGCTGGAGGCGCTCGACGGGGTGCTGAAGGCCGACGGCCCCGCGCGCGCCCAGGAGCTGCTCGAGACGCTGCTCGACCACGCCCGCCACCAGGGCGCACCCGTCGTCAGCGGGCTCGTGACGCCGTACGTCAACACGCTCGACGCCGGGCACGACCCGCCCGCGGACGACACCCTCACGCTCGAGCAGCGGCTCCGCGCGTACGTGCGCTGGAACGCGATCATGATCGTGCTCCGGGCGAACGCGGAGAGCTCCGAGCTCGGCGGGCACATCGCGAGCTACCAGTCCGCGGCCACCCTCTACGAGGAGGGCTTCAACCACTTCTGGCACGCGCCCTCCGATGACCACGGCGGCGACCTCGTCTACGTCCAGGGCCACTCCTCGCCCGGCGTCTACGCCCGCGCGTTCCTGGAGGGCCGCCTGAGCGAGGAGCAGCTCTCGCGCTTCCGCACCGAAGTCGAGGGTGGGGGTCTCTCGAGCTACCCGCACCCTTGGCTCATGCCGGACTTCTGGCAGTTCCCGACGGTCTCCATGGGCCTCGGGCCGCTCATGGCGATCTACCAGGCGCACTTCATGAAGTACCTGACGGGCCGCGGGATCACCGACACGGCCGGCCGCAAGGTCTGGGCGTTCATGGGCGACGGCGAGATGGACGAGCCCGAGTCGATGGGCGCGCTCTCGCTCGCCGGGCGCGAGAAGCTCGACAACCTCGTCTTCGTCGTCAACTGCAACCTGCAGCGCCTCGACGGGCCCGTGCGCGGCAACGGGAAGATCATCCAGGAGCTCGAGACGAACTTCCGCGGCGCGGGTTGGAACGTCATCAAGGTCATCTGGGGCGGCCGCTGGGACGAGCTGCTCGCCGCGGACGACAAGGGGCTGCTGCAGCGCCGGATGGAGGAGGCGCTCGACGGCGACTACCAGACGTACAAGTCGCGCAGCGGCGCGTTCGTGCGCGAGCACTTCTTCGGCACCTCCCCCGAGCTCGCGGCGATGGTCGCGGACTGGAGCGACGAGGAGATCTGGCAGCTCAACCGGGGCGGGCACGACCCGCTCAAGGTCCGGGCGGCGTACCAGGCGGCCGTCGAGCACACGGGGCAGCCGACCGTGATCCTCGCGAAGACGATCAAGGGCTACGGGATGGGGGAGTCCGGCGAGGGCCAGAACATCACCCACCAGCAGAAGAAGATGAGCGAGGACGTCCTGAAGGCGTTCCGCACGCGCTTCGACCTGCCGCTGAGCGACGAGCAGGTGCACGAGAAGGCGTTCGTCAAGCCGGGGAACGACACCCCCGAGATGCGGCACCTCCTCGAGCGACGCGCCGCGCTCGGCGGGAGCCTGCCGCAGCGCACGGGCAGGGCGGCGTCGCTCCCGGCGCCGGAGCTCTCCGCGTTCAAGACGGTGCTCGAGGGCACGGGCGACCGTGAGATCTCCACGACGATGGCGTTCGTGCGGGTGCTCGCCTCCGTGCTGCGCGACAAGACGATCGGGCCGCGCGTCGTGCCGATCGTCGCGGATGAGTCGCGGACGTTCGGCATGGAGGGGATGTTCCGCCAGCTCGGGATCTTCAGCCAGGTCGGGCAGCTCTACGACCCCGAGGACGCCGGCTCGCTCATGTTCTACAAGGAGGACAAGAAGGGCCAGATCCTCCAGGAGGGCATCAACGAGGCGGGCGCGATGAGCTCGTGGATCGCCGCGGCCACGAGCTACGCGAACCACGGCGAGCCCATGGTGCCGTTCTACGTCTACTACTCCATGTTCGGCTTCCAGCGGATCGGCGACCTCGCCTGGGCCGCGGGGGACTCGCGCTCCCGCGGCTTCCTGATCGGCGGCACGTCCGGGCGCACGACGCTGAACGGTGAGGGGCTGCAGCACGAGGACGGGCACTCGCACCTCATCGCGCAGACCATCCCGAACTGCGTGGCGTACGACCCGAGCTTCGGCTACGAGGTCGCGGTCATCGTCCAGGACGGGCTGCGCCGGATGCTCGAGGAGCAGGAGGACGTCTTCTACTACCTGACCGTCCTGAACGAGAACCACAAGCAGCCCGCGCTGCCCGAGGGCGCGGAGGAGGGGATCCTCCGCGGGATGCACAGGATCCGAGAGGGCGGCGACATCCAGCTGCTCGGCTCGGGCGCGATCCTCCGCGAGGTGCTCGACGGCGCCTCGTTGCTCGCCGCGGACTGGGGCGTCGAGGCGGACGTCTGGAGCGTCACGTCGTTCACCGAGCTCGCCCGGGACGGCAACGCGGCGGCGCGCAGCGCGCGGCTGCACCCCGAGGACGACCCGCCGGTGCCCTACGTCGCC
>JAOPZO010000492.1 GCA_025964065.1 Solirubrobacterales bacterium
GCCGCGAGGTCCTCGAGGGCCTCCTCGATCGTCGCGAACACCGCGTCCTGCTCCTCCGTGGCGGGCGTGCTCATCGGGCGAGCGCCCCCAGCATCTTCTCGGCGTACTTGGCCATGATGTCGACCTCCAGGTTGACCCGGTCACCAGGTGCGGTCGCGCCCAGGGTGGTGCGCGCCAGGGTTTCCGGGATCAGCGAGACGCTGAACTGCTCGTCGTCCACCGTCGCGACGGTCAGCGAGACCCCGTCGATGGCGATGGAGCCCTTCTCGACGACGTAGCGCAGGAGCTCGGGGCCCGCGGCGATGCTGATGCGCCGTGCGAGCCCGTCGGGGGTGATGGCGGCGACCGTGCCGACGCCATCCACGTGCCCCTGCATGATGTGCCCGCCGAGGCGCCCGTCCGCGCGCAGCGCGAGCTCGAGGTTCACGGGCGAGCCGCCCGTGGCCGCGCCGAGCGAGGAGCGGTCGAGCGTCTCGTTCATGACGTCGGCGGTGAAGCCCTCCGGCGTGAGCTCGACGGCCGTGAGGCACACGCCGTTGACGGCGATGGAGTCCCCCGCGCCGAGCTCGGCCGCGAGGCGGGTACGCACGGTGAGGCGGGCGCCGTCGGCGGTCGCGTCGACCGCCGCGACGGAGCCCAGGTCTTCCACGAGTCCGGTGAACACGTCACCACTCCTTGAGTCGGGCCTTGATGAGGACGTCCTCGCCCGAGCGCTCGCAGTCGAGCGTCAGGGCGCGGAGCGCCTCGGAGATGCGCTCGACGCCCTCGCCCTCGAGCGGGTCGCGGGCGGCGCGGCCGCCGAGCAGCAGCGGGGCGAGGAAGAGGCGGACCTCGTCGATCTCCCCCGCGTCGAAGAAGGCGCCCGCGAGGTGCGGGCCGCCCTCGAGCAGCAGGGCGTGGATGTCGCGCTCGCCGAGCTGGGTCAGCGCGGAGCGCACCCGCGCGGGCTCGTTCTCTCCCGTGGCGACGATGACGTCGACCCCGGCCATCTCGAGCGCGTCCGTCGCCTGACGGGGCGCGGCGCGGGAGACGACGACGGAGAGCGGCAGCTCGCTGGCGTCCGCGACGAGCTTGGAGGAAGTCGGCAGGCGCGCGGTGGAGTCGAAGACGACCCGGCGCGGCTGACGCGTCACGCCGTCGATCCGGGCGGTGAGCTGCGGGTCGTCCGCGAGCGCGGTCCCGATCCCGACGACGACCGCGTCGAGCGCGGCGCGCCACTGGTGGGCGAGCGCGCGGGAGCCCTCCGAGGAGATCCACTTGGAGTCGCCCGTGGCCGTCGCGACCTTCCCGTCGAGCGTCATCGCGGACTTGAAGAGCACCCACGGGCGACCCGTCCGGGCGTGCTTGCGGAAGCCCTGGTTCAGGAGCCGCGCGCGGGCGGCGAGCTCGCCGTCGGCGACGTCGACTTCGACACCCTCGTCGCGGAGGATCCCGAGGCCCCGGCCCGCGGCCTTCTCCGTCGGGTCGTCCGAGGCGACGACCACGCGGGTGATCCCGGCGGCGAGGATCGCGTCGGTGCACGGCGGGGTCTTGCCCTGGTGGCAGCACGGCTCGAGCGAGACGTAGATCGTCGCGCCGGCGAGATCCTGGCCGTTGCAGTCCGCGATGGCCTGCACCTCCGCGTGCGGGCCGCCGAAGTCGTCGTGCCAGCCCTCTCCGAGGACGTCGCCGTCACGGACGACGACCGCCCCCACGACGGGGTTCGGGTGGACGCGGCCGACGCCTCGCCGGGCGAGCTCGACGGCCCTGGCGAGGAACGCGTGATCGGTCTGGGTGCGGAGCATCGGCGGCGTCACGCCCCAGTCTACGAACCGGGTCCCGCGGCCGAGCTCCCGCTCAGCCCGCGCACTGCCCACCGCGGAGTCGGAAGACCTGCATGACCGGCCCGGGGCGCTCGTAGGCGAGCGGCGCGTAATTGAACGAGAAGTCGAAGTTGAAGTCCACGGAGGCCTTGCCGTCGCCGTACGGCGAGGACTCGTGGACGAGCTTCCCACGGCGCTCGAGCTCCTCGTAGTAGGCGATGGCCTGCGGCACGGCGGCCGGGTCCACCTCGGCGCGCCCGCGCTGCGTGGAGCCCGACACGACCCAGCAGTACCCCTGCTCCTCGTAGGCGTCGACGAGCTCGGGACGGAGCGTGCGCTCGTAGTCCTCGATGTTCACGATCCGCCCGCGGCCCGGGATGGCGGTGCCGTCGTTCTCGAAGTTCGAGCGGGACGTCGGGAACTTCACCCAGCGGTTGCCGTTCGAGGTGAGCTCGGACGGCCTGCCGATGTCCTGCGCCCAGCCGTCGGGCACCACGGGCTCGGCGACGATCCGGGTGGCGACGACCTTCGTCCCGCCCGTGCTCGCGTCCCGCACGACCTGGGTCGGCGGCACGTTGGCGACCATCCAGTCGCGCGCCGCGTTCCGCGTGTCCTCCCGGGAGAGCACCTGCCCGGAGTGCAGGACCGCGATGAGCCCCTGGCCGCACACGGCGATGACCGCGAGCGTGACGATGGTCTGGCGCAGCCGCGGGTGCCGGCGGCCCGCCCAGTCGGCGAGCTCGAGCGCGAGGTACGCCGCGAGCAGGCAGACGACGGGGATGATCGGGATGAGCCAGCGTCCGAAGAACCGCGACTGCAGGCCCATGAAGACGAGGAACAGGATCGGCGCCGGTGCGAGCATCCAGACGAGCCGGGGCTCGTCGCGGTGCAACCAGGCGAGCGCGGCGAGCGCGAGCAGCGCCGGGATCCAGCCCACGCCCCAGGTGAAGGTCCACAGGTAGTAGAGGATCCCGTTGTCCTGCGTGAGCCCGAGCTTGCCCGCCGTGTCGGCGGAGGCGTCGCTCTGGTGCGCGAGGCCGTCGACGAACTCGGGGAAGGCGAGCACCGCGTACGGGTTCGCCCCGACGAAGGCGACGGCCGCGAGGACGCCCGCGAGCGCCATGCCCTTCAGCGCGGGCCCCCGGCCGCCGGGGGCGAGGAACTGCACGGCGGCGGCGCCCAGGAGCGGCAGGAGCACGATCCCGCCCGTGTACTTCGTCGCCGCGGCCAGCCCGAGGGCGAGGCCGCCGAGCGCGTAGTCCCGGGTGCGGCCGTAGCGCAGCACGCCGGCGGCGGCCCACAGGCAGAGGCAGATCGGCGCGAGCGTGGGAACGTCGTTCAGCGCGAGGTGCGAGTAGAAGACGGGCAGGAACGCGACCGCGAGGAGCCCCGCGGCGAGCAGGCCCACGCGCCGGTCGAAGAGTCGGGAGCCCGCGAGGTACAGCAGCCACACGGCGAGCGTGCCGAGCAGCGCGGCGACGACGCGGGCGACGACGTAGACCTCCGTCGGGTTCGTCGCGTAGGCCTCCGAGACGCCCGTACGCCCGCCGAACCACACCTGGAAGACGACGTGCAGGACGTAGGTGTAGGCGGGCGGGTTGACGAAGTAGTGCGGGTTGAGCCCGTGCCCGAAGAGCCCGATCGCCTTGGGGACGAAGTGCGCGTTCTCGTCGGCGTTGTACGCGTAGGGCAGGCCGTGCCCGACTCCCCAGATGCGCACGAGGAACGCGCCCACGAGCAGCGCCACGACGGCGAGGGTCCAGCCCGGGGCCGACGGGCGCCGCAGCCCGGCGCGGCGGGGCGGGGTCTCGCCCGCGCCGTCGATCAGCACCGCACGTACGCCGCGTAGTAGGGCGAGGTCGCGACCCGTGAGAAGCCCGCGAGCGGCACGGAGTCCATCGGGTCGTCGGCCTCCTCGACGATCGCCTGGCGCAGCAGCGCGAAGCGGTTCGTCACGTAGAGTGCCACGCCCTTGCCGGTCCGCCCGGCGGCGTCGGCGTCCGCGCGGGCGAGGACGTCGTCGAGGCCGGCGTCGAGGATCCAGCGCACGTCGGGGATCAGCTTGTGGCTCGGCACGGACACGGGCCCGCAGGCCAGCCCGCGCTGCACCGCCGGGTCCGCGAGAACCTGCTCGAGCGACGCGTGCGCCTCGCCGCGGTAGCGCAGGTCGGTGTCGAAGGTCTGGAGGTTCAGGTTGAGCGCCGTGGACACGGTCGCGCCGACCACGAGGAGCGCCGAGCCGGCGAGCCACGTGGAGCGCAGGCGCCCCGGCTCGAGCATCGTCCAGCCCGCGAGCGCCACCCCCGCGAAGACCATGACCATGAGCGACGGGGCGAGGAGGTAGCGGTCGATGACCGAGAGGCCCGCGAGCCCGACGAGCAGGAAGGTCCCCATGCCGAGCGCGAAGAGCGCGAAGGGCACCGCGAGGCGCCGCGGGACCGCGTAGGCCGCGAGCGCCAGGCCCGCCATGCCGAGCGCGAGGACCGGGAGCTTGTCGAGCTCCTTGAGGTACTGGACCGACAGGCCCGGCACCTCGCTCACGGGACGCTGGCGGCCGAGCTCCCCGGCGAGCTCGCTCGTGTGCGTGAGCGAGAAGAGCGGGTCGCCCGTCGCCCACCAGTCCAGCGCGACCCAGATCGCGGTCCCCGCCCAGGTCAGGGCGCCGTAGAGCGCCCGGCGCCGCCACGAGATCCCCCGGAAGGTCCAGAGGAAGTAGGCGCCGGCCAGGAGCCACGCCTCGGGGCGCATCATCGCCGCGAGCGCGAGCAGCACGAACACGGGCGTGCCGCGCCGGGGCCGCTCGGCCTCGAGCGCCGCGGCCCAGATGACCGCGGCGAGGTACGAGACGTCGATGTAGCCGCGCGCCGCGAGGAACGGGAAGTCGAAGCGGGTGCAGAGCAGGACGGCCGCGACGAGGCCGATCGCCGGCGTGAACGCGACGCGGCCCAGGCGGTACAGACCCGCGGCGAGCAGGACGAAGGAGGCGAAGGTCGCGAAGACGAGCACGCGGTCCGCCGAGTCCCCGAGCAGGCTGAGGAGCGCACCGAACGCGACGGCGAGCGGGTGCTGGGTCGGCGCGCGGTACGCGTCGAAGCTCGGCTTCTCGCCGTCGAGGAGCTCCCGGCCCCAGAGCAGCGAGTAGTAGCTGTCGTAGTTCGGGAACGTCGGGTAGACGAAGAAGCCGACGAGCGCGAGGAGCGTGAGGCCCGCGAGCGCCAGGGCGGGCAGGCGGGACCCGCTGCGGCGGGCGCTCGCGCCGGCGGGCGCGGGTCCGGGGCCCGACCGGTGGCGGGTGAGGGTCGCGGTCTCCATGCGTGCGGATGGATCTTCCCTGGGTGCCCGGCGTGGCACCCCGGCCGGGCGTCTGGGAGGATCGGCGTCCGAGTGTACGGCACCGCCCGGCCCCGTAACCCCGCGTGCCGTCCGGGGTCTACCTCATCTTGACCCCCACCCGTCGGACTCCCCTGCATCCATGAAGCTCATCATCCAGATCCCCTGCTGGGACGAAGAGGCGCAGCTCCCCGCGACGCTCGCCGACCTCCCCCGTGAGCTCCCCGGCTTCGACGTCGTGGAGTGGCTGATCATCGACGACGGCTCGACGGACCGCACGATCGAGGTGGCCCGCGAGAACGGCGTCCACCACATCGTCAAGCTCACGAACAACAAGGGCCTGGCCGCGGGCTTCCAGGCGGGCCTCGACGCCTGCCTGAAGCTCGGCGCCGACGTCATCGTCAACACGGACGCCGACAACCAGTACTCGGCGCTCGACATCCCCGCCCTGGTCGCGCCCATCCTCGCGGGCAGCGCCGACATGGTCATCGGTGACCGCGAGACGGATCAGATCGAGCACTTCTCCCCGCTGAAGAAGCGCCTGCAGAAGTTCGGCTCGAGCGTCGTCCGCGCCGCCTCCGACACCGACGTGCCCGACACGACCTCCGGCTTCCGCGCCTACAACCGCGAGGCCGCGCTCCAGATGGCGGTCGTCTCGAAGTACACGTACACGCTCGAGACGATCATCCAGGCGGGCAAGCTCCTCGTCGCCACCGCCCACGTCCCGATCCGGACGAACGCGAAGACGCGCGAATCGAAGCTCTTCCCGTCCATGGGCGCCTACGTGCGTCGCAACGCCGTGGCGATCACGCGCATCTACGCGCAGTACGAGCCGCTGAAGGTCTTCTCCTTCATGGCGCTCTCGCTGTTCGCGCTGTCGCTGATCCCGTTCATCCGCTTCCTCGTGGCCTACATCGGCGGCGAGGGCGCGGGCCACGTGCAGTCGCTCATCTTCGGCGCCGTGCTGTTCAACGCCGCCGTGGTCGTCGGGGTGCTCGGCATCATCGGCGACCTCCTGTACTCCCAGCGCGTGATGGCGCAGCGGACCTTCGAGAAGGTCCGCCGCATCGAGCTCGAGCTGAAGATCCCGCCGTCGCACTACGAGCCGGGCGCCCAGCCGACCGGCCAGCCCCCCACCACGGGCGCCAACGCCGGTCAGAAGACCGAGGACCGAGAGGCCGTTCACACATGACCCCGCCCCCCGTCACCGTCGACGAGTCCGGTGTCGTCACCGGCAACACCTACGACAAGTACGGCTCCACGAACCCCGTCGTGAAGCGCCTGATGGCGAATTTCGAGGGGACGCTCGAGGAGCTCTTCAAGCAGGCCGCCCCGACATCGCTGCTCGACGTGGGCTGCGGCGAGGGCGTGCTCGTGCACGAGTGGGCCAAGGCCATCGCGCCCGGCCGCGTCGTCGGCATCGACCTCGAGGAGCCGTCGATCCAGGCGGGCTGGGCCCAGCGCCAGGCGCCGAACCTCGAGTACAAGGTCATGCACGCGGAGAACCTCCCGTTCGCGGACGACGAGTTCGACTCGGCGAGCGCGATCGAGGTCCTCGAGCACGTGCCGGACCCGGCGCACACGGTCGCCGAGATGGCCCGCGTGGCTTCCCGCCACCTGCTCGTCTCCGTGCCGCGCGAGCCGCTGTGGCGCGGGCTCAACATGGCCCGCGGCGCGTACCTGAAGGAGCTCGGCAACACGCCCGGGCACGTGAACCACTGGACGAAGCGCTCGTTCGTCGAGCTGCTCAGCCGTCACGGGGAGGTCGTCGAGGCCCGCTCGCCGTTCCCGTGGACGATGCTCCTCGTCAAGCTTGGCTGACGCCCCCGCGGGGGCGGTGCCCGGGGGCGGCCCCGGGCCCGCCGCGGCTGCGACCGGGGAGGAGGAGGCCGCCGGAGCCCAGGCCGGCTACGGGCGCGGTGCGCGGATCCTGAGCATCGGGATCGCGACGACCGGCCTCGTCACCTTCGCGTACTTCTCGCTGGCCTCGTACCACCTGGGGCCGGTGGAGTACGGCTACATCTCGACCCTCTGGTCGATCCTCTTCATCACGATCTCCGTGATCTACCGGCCGGTCGAGCAGCTGCTCTCCCGGACGATCGCCGACCGCCGCGCCCGCGGCCTGCACGAGGGGCACCCGCTGCGGCGGCCCGTGCTCATCCAGCTCGCGTTCGCGGGGCTGTTCCTCGTCGTGGCCTTCGCCCTGCGCGGGACGCTCGAGGACGCGCTGGGCGGCTCCGCGCTCTTCTGGGTCCTCGTGGGCAGCGCGCTCGCCTACGCGGCCTCCTACTTCGCCCGGGGCTACTGCGCCGGGCACGGCTGGTTCGGCCTCTACGGCGGGCTCGTCTTCTTCGAGGCGCTCGCGCGGGTCTGCTTCCCGTTGGCCGCCGTGCTCGGGATCGCCTCGGGGCGGACCTGGGTCGCGCTCGGCATCCTCGCCGCGCCGCTCGCCTCGCTGGCCGTCGTGCCGTTCGCGCTCCGGCGCCACACGGGGCGCGGTCCGGAGGCGGCGGACACGCCGGCGGCGCGCGGTCAGGGCGCCGAGGACGGCCGCTTCGCGCTCGCCGTCGCGGGCATCGGGCTCGGGGAGCAGGCGCTGCTGAACGTCGCGGTGCTCCTGGTGCCCGCGGGCGACGCCGCCGGAATCGTCTTCAACGCCTTCCTCATCACGCGCATCCCGCTGCAGCTCTTCCAGTCCGTGCAGACCTCGCTGCTCCCGCACCTCGCGGGGCTCGAGGCGACGGAGGGGCGCGCCGCCTTCGCGAAGGCGATCCGGACGACGCTGCTGGCCGTTGCGGGCTTCGCGCTCGCGGTGGCGCTCGGGCTCCTCGTGCTCGGGCCGCTCGCGCTCGAGCTGCTCCTGAACCGGCCGGGGTACTCCGGCGTCGGCCTGGCCGCGGTGGC
>JAOPZO010000007.1 GCA_025964065.1 Solirubrobacterales bacterium
TCCGCGAGGCGCTCGAGCGCGGCCCCGAGCTTCGCGCCGCCGGCCGGGAACGCGCCCGCGCGTGGTCCTGGGCCGCCACCGCCGCCGCCACCGAGGCCGTCTACGCGGAGCTCGTGTGAGCCGCACGACCGTCCTCGTCCTGAGCGTCGACGAGGCGCACCGCCTGGAGCACTGCCTTCCCGCGGCGCTCGCGCAGCCCGGCGCGCGCGTGGTCGTGATCGACAACG
This sequence comes from Solirubrobacterales bacterium, assembly GCA_025964065.1. Lineage (GTDB taxonomy): Bacteria > Actinomycetota > Thermoleophilia > Solirubrobacterales > Solirubrobacteraceae > Paraconexibacter. The sequence continues at coordinate 228 of JAOPZO010000007.1, forward strand.
CCTGCACGGATCGCACCGTCGCGCTCTGCCAGGAGCTCGGCGTGGAGCTCGTCCGCCTGCGCGAGCGCCGCTCCTACGCCGCGGCCGTGAACGCCGGGATCGCCGCCACCACGGGCGACGTCCTGCTCTTGAACGCCGACTGCATCCTCGACGCCGGCTTCCTCGACGCGGCGCGCGAGGCGCTCTCCCGCGAGGGGATCGGCTCGGTCGCGCCGCGGCTCGTCCGCGCGACGGGCCTCACCCCGCCCGAGCGGCTGCACGTGCTCGACACGGCCGGCATGCGGATCGACCGACGCCGGAAGAACGGGCTCGTCGGCCACGGCGAGCCCGAGGACCGCTACGCCCGCCGGGCGCCCGCGTTCGGCGGCGACGGCGCCTGCGTCCTCTACCGGCGCGAGGTGCTGATTGCGTGCGCCGTCGGCGCCGAGGTCCTCGACGAGGACATGGGCCTCTGGGCCTCCGACGCCGACCTCGCCTGGCGGGCGCAGCTCCTGGGCTGGAGCTGCGCGTACGAGCCGCGGGCGCGTGCGTGGCACATGCGCTTCTACTCCCCGACGACCCGCGCCGCGCTTCCCGAGGCGCACCGGCGGCTGCAGTTCACGAACCGCCTGCTGATGCTCGCGAAGAACGAGACGACCGCGGGCTTCCTGCGCGACGCGCCGTGGATCCTCGGCTACGAGGCGCTCGCGCTGGGCCACGTCCTGCTCCGGGAGCGCCACCTGCTGCAGGGCTACCGGGACGCCTGGCGGCTCCTGCCCGCCGCCCGCCGGCGCCGCGCGGTCCTCCAGGCGCGCCGGGCCCGTCGCCGTCCGCCGTTCGGGCTCACGCCGCCCCGCTGAACGCCGCCGTACTCTCCGGGGATGGCCAAGTACGACGTCAACGGGCGGACGGTCCTCATCACGGGGGCCGCGCGCGGCATCGGTGCGGAGAGCGCGCGCCGCCTCCACGGCAAGGGCGCGAACGTCGCGCTCGTCGGGCTCGAGCCCGACCGCATGGAGGCGCTCGCCGCCGAGCTCGGCGAGCGCGTGGCGGTCTTCGAGGCGGACACGACCGACACGGGCGCCCTCGAGCGCGCGGTCGCGGGCGCCGTCCAGCGCTTCGGCGGCATCGACGTCGGGATCGCGAACGCCGGCATCCAGATGACGGGCGCGGTCGCGACGGCGCCCGAGCGCTCCGTCGAGCGGACGCTCGAGGTCAACCTCCTCGGCGTGTGGCGCACGGACCGCGCGCTGCTCCCGCAGATCACCGCCCGCGGCGGCTACCTCCTGAACGTCGCGTCGCTCGCGGCCGCCACCCACGCCCCGCTCATGGCCGCCTACGCGGCCTCCAAGGCCGGCGTCGAGGCGTTCACGAACGCGCTGCGGATCGAGACGAGCGTCACGCGCGCCCGGGTCGGCTGCGCGTACTTCGGCTTCATCGACACGGACATCGTCCGGGGCTCGTTCGCGCAGCCCTCGAGCGCGCAGATGCGCAGGATGCTGCCGCCGTTCATGCGCGAGCCCGCGCCGCTCGTGCAGGCCATCGACGCGATCGAGAAGGGCATCGAGAAGCGCAGCGCGCGGCTCTGGGCGCCCCGGTACGTCGGGCCCGCGCTCGCGTTGCGCGGGATCCTCCAGCCCCTGAGCGAGTTCCAGATGATGCGGATGGGCCGGAAGGACCTCGCCGAGGCCATCCGCCTCGCGGACCCCGCCACGGGCGCCGACAAGCCCGAGGACGAGCTCCTCGGGGCCGCGGGCATCACGGCAGGCACGCTTCCGGGCGCCGGGCCGACGCGCAGCATCGGGGCGTAGGCCGCACGTGGGCAGGCGCGGGCTGCAGACGGCCGGCTGGGTCGTCTCCGCGCTCGTCCTCGCGGCCGTCCTCTGGTGGGCGCTCCGCCAGCCCGCGCCGACGTTCCCGAGCTCGGGGGAGGACCTCGGGGCGCTCGCGCTCGCGGTCGTCCTCTACGCGGTCTGCACCGCGCTTCGGGCCGAGCGCTGGCGCACGCTGCTGCACGACGTCGACGCCCGGCCCTCGCGCGGCGACGCGTACCGGCTCGTGCTCGTGGGCTACATGGGCAACAACGTGCTGCCGGCCCGCGCGGGCGACCTGATGCGCGTCGTGCTGATGGCGCCGCGGGCGGAGACGACGAAGCGCTTCGTCGTCGGGACCCTCGTGGCCGAGCGGCTCCTCGACGTCGCGGTGCTCGTCGTGCTCTTCCTCGTGCTCGCGACGACCATCGCCGGCGGCGCCGGGCTGCCGGACGGCGGGACCCTGGCGGTGCTGGGGGCGATCGCGGTCGCGGTCCTGGTCGCGCTCGGGCTGGGCTTCGGCGTGCTGCGGCGCCGCGGGCTCGTCGACCGCGCCCGCGCGTTCCTCAGGCCCATGGCCCAGTCGACGACGAACCTCCGCGGCCGCCACGGCGCCGGGATGCTCGGCCTGACGATCCTGATCTGGCTGGGGGAGGCCGGCGTGTGGGGCTCGTGCGCGGCGGCGGTGAACCTCGGGGCCTCGCCGCTCGAGGCGCTCTACCTCGTCGCGCTCGCGTCGATGTTCGCGCTCATCCCGAGCGGCCCGGGCTACGCGGGCACGCAGGACGCGGCCGCGGTGATCGGGGTGAAGGCGATCGGCGGCACGAGCGCCCAGGCGGTCTCCTACCTCATCCTCGTGCGCTTCGTGCTGCTCGTCCCCATCACGATCGCCGGCCTGGTGGCGCTCGCGCTGCGCTACGGCGGCGTCGCCGGGCTGAAGCTCGCGGTGCGGACGTGAGCCACCCGCCGACCCGGCACGAGCAGCGCGCGGCTCATCACGGCCCGGCTGACCCTGGTCCTCGACGGTCCTGGAGGCAGGTCGCCCCGGTCGGCTTGCACGGCAACCGGGTCCGCGGCGACGGCCGGGCCGTCGGCGCGGACGCGCTGCTCAGGCGGTCGCCGTCCTGAAGCCCGGGCGCTCCTCGAGCGCGGCCATGACGCGGCGCAGGCGCGGCGCGCAGGCCGGGTCGAGCGGGAGCTTCGACAGGTGGAGCGCGCGGCCCGCGAGGGCGCAGTCGGCGATCGTGAAGGTGACGCCCGTCGCCCACGGGCCGTCGGCGTCGAGCAGCCGGTCGTAGGCGGTGAGCTTCCCCTCGAGCGCCGCGACCCGGCCATCCTCGTCGTCGACGGCGCCGCCGTGGACCGCGAACTCCTCGACGCCCCAGAGCGCGGGCCGGAGCTCGAGCGAGAGGGAGTCGAGCAGCCCGTCGATGCGGGCGCGCTCCGCCGGCGTGGCGCCGCGCAGGTCGGTGCGCCCCTCGCGCTCGGCGAGGTAGCGCAGTGCGACGTTCGACTCCGTGACGACCAGGGGGCCGTCCACGAGGGTCGGGATCAGCCCGAAGGGATGGAGCGCGACGTAGTCCGCCGGGCGAGGGCCGTCGAGCGGGACCTCGACGCGGTCGCACGGCAGGGCGAGCTCCTCGAGGAGCACGCGGACCTTGATCGCGTTCGTCGAGCCGGGGTGGTCGTAGAGCGTCAGCACGGCGCCGAAGGTACGCGGTTTCGATGTTTCGCCCCCGTGCGCGCGGGCACTGCGGAGGCGATGCTCGTCGCGTCACTCCTCCTCGTGTGGCTGTTCGCCCTCGTCCTGCTGACCGGCCTGTGCCGGGCGGCAGCGGCTGCGAGCTAGCCCGCGAGCACGTCCTCGTACACCTGCCAGGTCGCCCGCGCGGCGTCCTGCCAGCTGAACGCGAGGGCCGGCGGCGCCGGGCGGGTCGCCGCCACGCCCGCCGCCAGCAGGCCCGTGTAGTCGCCCTGCTCCACGAACGTCGCGCGGTCCGTGAGGACCTCGCGGAGCGCCGGGACGTCGCAGGCGACCACGGGCGTGCCGCACGCGAGCGCCTCGACCGTCGGCAGGCCGAAGCCCTCGTCGTCGGAGGGGAAGACGAGGGCGCGGGCACCGGAGTAGATCGCGGCGAGGTCCTCGTCGGGGACGAAGCCCGTGAGCGTCACGTCCTCGAGCTCGTGCGCCCACTGGCGGGTCCGGCCGACGAGCACGAGCGGCAGGTCACGCGGGGCGGCTGCGAGCGCCGCGACGCGCTTGCGTGGGTCGGGGCGCTCCATCCCGCCGACCCACACGAGGTACTCGGACGGGAGGTCGTACTTCTCCCGCACGGCGCTGACCTCGCCCGGCGGGCGCGGGCTCATGGCGGAGTGCGCCGCCTCGCCGATGACCGTGATGCGCGCCGGGTCGACCGCGAGGTGCTCGAGGACGTCCGCCTCGACCGCGCGGGTGGGCACGATCACCCGGTCGGCGCGCTCCACCGCGAGGTAGCGCAGGCGGAAGCGGATCCCCGTGCGGAGGTACTCCGCGTGCCGCTTGAGCGGCACGACGTCGTGGAGCGTCACGACCTGCGGCACGCCGGCGCGCAGCTGCGCCCCGTCGATCCACGGCGAGTGGAACACCTGGCCGCGGCGCGGCTTGTGGCTCTCGACGACGGAGTGCTCGCCCGCCGTCTCGTGCAGCGCGGCGAGCAGGCAGCGCACGTAGCGGCCGATGCCGCGCGGGTCGCCGGCGCCCCGGGCGTCGAAGGCGACCTTCACAGCAGGCCCTTCAGGAGGGCTTCGACCCGGTCGGCGTAGGCGTCGGCGTCGAAGCGCCGGGCCGCCAGGACGCCCGCGGCGCCCATCGCCTCCCGGGACGCGAGCACGCGCGCGACGCCGTCGGCGATCGCTCCCGGCGAGCCCGGCTCGACGAGCGCGCCCGTCACGCCGTCCTCGACGACGTCCGCGAGCCCGCCGACCCGCGTCGCGACGACGGGGGTGCCGACGGCCATCGCCTCGGCGAGGACCATCCCGAACGGCTCCTGGTGGGAGGGCGCGACGAGCACGTCGAAGTGCCGCATCACCCCGGGCGCGTTCTCCACCCACTCGACGTGCTCGACCTCGCCCGAGGCCCGCACCGCGGCGACGTAGGCCGGATCGGACTCGTACGGGTCGCCGCCGATGACGACGACGCGCGCGCCCGGCACGCGCTCGCGGATCCCGGGCGCGGCGTGCACGAGGTCCATGACGCCCTTGCGCGCCTCGATCCGCCCGACGAAGCCGACGACGGGCCCGTGGTCCCCGTCCCACGGCCGTGGGGCGTGCGGCGGGTCGAGGTCGATCGGCGCGTGGACGACGTGCGGCGAGAGCCCCTCGAGCCGCTGGGCGACCGCGTCGGAGTTGGCGAGCACGAGGCTCGCGTGCATCCAGTGCCGCGGGATGCGCTCGACCATGTCGTGCACGTGGAGCACGGTGCGGGCGCCGCGCAGCGCGGGCAGCAGCCGGCCGCAGACCGTGGAGTTCAGGTAGATGACGTCCCACTTCGCCGCGAGCCGGTGGGCGCGCGGGAAGGAGCCGACCGCCCGCGCGCCCTCGCGCGCGCCGAGGCCGCCCACGTCGAGCTTCGCGTGCGGGTGGCCCGATGACGCCATCGGCCCGTCGCCCGACGGCGTCGTGATCCCCGTGTGCCAGCCGCGCGCGGCGAGCCGGTCCCAGAGCCGGAGCAGCGCGATCTCCGCGCCCCCGGGCTGGTCGACCGCGTTGACGGCGACGACGGACGGGCTCATGACGCGCGCGCCGTCGCGAAGAAGGAGCGGATCGCCGGCTCGGGGACGCCCGGGTCGTTCTTCGTCGAGTGGATGACCCCGAAGCCGCGCTCCAGGAGCCGCTCGGGCGTGTCGGCGAGGCCGACGTACTTCAGGCCGAAGACCGCGTGGAGGTCGCGCAGTCCCAGGCCGCAGGCGCGGGTCATGGCGCCCAGGACGAGGTCGTCGCCGAGGCGCGCGCCGAGCCAGCGCTCGGGCCGCTCCAGCCAGCCGCGCCGCGCGAGCGCGTCCACGAGCGGCGCCGAGATGGCGCAGCCCGC
>JAOPZO010000009.1 GCA_025964065.1 Solirubrobacterales bacterium
AGGCGCCGGCAGGCGGCGAGCGCGGCGTCCGCGTCGGCCGGGTCGGTGAGGTGGAGCTCCGCCTCGACGAGGCCGGGAGCGGCGGTGAGGGCCACGACGCCGGGGCCGCCGGGAAGTCGCAGGGTCCGCCGGTAGGTGCCGGCGGGCGTGAGCTCCTCGACGCCCGCCACCGCCCGCGCTCCGAGGAACGCGAGCAGGGCGGGGGCGTCGAGGGGCGGGCGGTACCCGAGCGCGACGCGCACGGGCGGCGCAGTGCTCAGACGGGGCGGTCCCGGCGCCGGGTCTCGCCGTCGACGGTGCCGATGCGGTCGTCCTGCGGGCGCTCGTCGTGGGCGAAGCGTTCCGTCCGGACCTCGCGCTCGTCGACGGCGTCGCGGTGGCCGAGGGTGCGCTCCTCGCGGACCTCGCCGGTCTCGTCGTGGCGGTCGCGGCCGATGCCGATCTCGTCGTCGGCGAGGCCACGCTCGGTGCGGTCGGCCTCGGAGCGGGAGACGTTCGCCTCGGCGCGGGCGGCCGCGGCCTTGCGCTCGGCCATGTCGACCTCGGCGCGGCGCGCCTCGGCCTGGCGCTCGGCGAGCTCGACCTCGGCCCGCTCGGCCTCGGCACGACGCTCGATCTCCTCGGCGTGGGCGAGCTTCTGGTCCGCCTCGGCGCGGTGGCGGCCCGCGACCTCTCGGCGCTGGCCCTGCAGGCGCTTCTCCTCCTTGGCCGCGCGCAGCTTCGGCAGGACCGCGACCAGCGCGATCAGGACGAGCACGACGACCACGAGCAGCACGATGATGCCGGTGTCCATGGAGTTCTCCTCACGGTGGGGTTGCCCGGGTGCTTGCCCTCCAGGGGTCCGGCAAAACGCCGGCCGGGCGCGTTGCTACCTTGTCATCGCCTGCGCGCCCACCCCGCGCAAGCCCCTCTCCCATGGACACCACGCCTCCCGACCTCGACGTCCGTGAGGGCCCCCGCGATGAGTGCGGGGTCTTCGGGGTGTTCGGCCCAGAGCACGACGTCTCGCGTCTCGCGTACTTCGCGCTGTACGCCCTCCAGCACCGCGGCCAGGAGTCGGCGGGCATCGCCGCGGCCGACGCCGGCAGCTACATCATCACCCAGCGCGCGATGGGCCTGGTGAACCAGGTCTTCAAGGAGCACGACCTCCGCGCGCTCGGCGGCGACCTCGCGATCGGGCACGTCCGCTACTCCACCACGGGGTCGAACGAGTGGGAGAACACGCAGCCCGTGCACCGCAGCGCCGGCTCGGGCGGCAACCGCCGCGAGCTCGCCCTCGCGCACAACGGCAACCTCATCAACGCGGTGGAGCTCCACGCGTCGCTGCGCGCGCAGGGCGTGTCGTTCACCTCGACGTCGGACTCCGAGATCATCGCCGCGGCGCTCTCCGCCCACCCGGCCGACACGATCGAGGACGCGGTCGCGGCCGTCGTCCCGACGCTCAAGGGCGCCTTCTCCACCGTGGTCATGACGAAGGACCGCGTCGTCGCCTTCCGCGACCCCGCGGGCATCCGCCCGCTCGTGCTGGGCCAGCTCGGCGACCGCTACTGCGTCGCGAGCGAGTCCTGCGCGTTCGACATCATCGGCGCCACGCGCCTGCGCGACGTCAAGCCCGGCGAGATGGTCTCCATCTCCGAGCAGGGCCTCGAGTCGCGGATGGTCAGCGAGGGCGAGCGCGAGGCCTTCTGCGTCTTCGAGTACATCTACTTCGCGCGCCCCGACTCGCGGATGAACGGCACGGTCCTCCAGGCCGCCCGTGGCCGCATGGGCGAGATCCTCGCCCGCGAGTCGCCCGCGCCGAACGCGGACCTCGTGATCGCGGTCCCCGACTCGGGCATCCCCGCCGCCCGCGGCTTCGCCCGCGTCTCCGGGCTCCCGCAGGACGACGGGCTGATCAAGAACCGTTACGTCGCGCGCACGTTCATCCAGCCCGGGCAGGAGCTGCGCAAGCACGGCCTGCGGCTGAAGTTCAACCCGCTGCCGGAGATCGTCGGCGGCAAGCGCCTCGTGGTCGTGGACGACTCGATCGTCCGCGGCAACACGACCCGCCAGATCGTGCAGATGCTGCGCGACGCCGGCGCGGCGGAGGTCCACATGCGGATCTCCGCGCCGCCCATCAAGAACCCGTGCCACTACGGGGTCGACATGAGCACGCGCGAGGAGATGGTCGCCCACGGGCGCACCACGGAGGAGATCGCCGCCCACCTCGGTTGCGACTCGCTCGCGTACCTCTCCATGGCCGGTGTGTACGAGGCGGTTCGGGGCTCGAAGGACAAGCACTGCGACGCCTGCTTCACCGGCAACTACCCGCTGGCGGGCACCGACGTGGCGAACGACAAGTTCGCGCTCGAGCGCTCGCTGCCCGTGATCCCCGCGGGCACGCCCACGCCGGCCTGAGCGCGCCCGGCGCGCGGTTCGCGCCGCGGGACGCGCGCCCCGTGCCGTCTTCGCGCAGCGTGTGCGCACGAGCTCCGCGGAGGCCCGGGACCCGCCGCGGGCGCCGCTAGGGTCGGCGGCCGTGTCCGTCCCCGATGCCCACGCCGCGCTCCGCGAGCACTTCGGCTTCGCCGCGTTCCGCCCGGGCCAGGAGGAGGCCGTGCGGGCGGCGCTCGCCGGACGGGACGTCCTCGTGGTCATGCCGACGGGCGCCGGGAAGTCCCTCTGCTACCAGCTGCCCGCGCTCATGGGCGAGGATCTGACGCTCGTCGTGTCCCCGCTCGTCTCGCTCATGCAGGACCAGGTCCAGGCGCTCGCCCGGCGCGCACCCGGCCGCGTCGCGCTCGTCACGGCGCAGCAGACCGCGGGGGAGAACGAGGCTGCGGTCGCGGCGGCCGTCCGCGGGGACGTCCGGGTCCTCTACGTCGCGCCCGAACGGTTCTCCTCGCCGGGCTTCGCGCGGGCGCTCAAGGCGGCGCGCGTGGGGCTCTTCGTCGTGGACGAGGCGCACTGCGTCTCGCAGTGGGGGCACGACTTCCGGCCGGACTACTTCCGCCTCGCCGACGCGGCGCGCTGGCTCGGCGCGCGCAGCATCGTCGCCTCGACGGCGACGGCGACCCCGTCGGTCGCGGCCGACATCGTCACGCGGCTCGGGCTGCGGCAGCCCGCGCGCGTGCTCACGGGGTTCGACCGGCCGAACCTCGCGTGGTCCGTCGTACGAAGCGGGCCGGGGGAGCAGGAGCGCCAGCTCGTCGCGGTGCTCTCCCAGGCGGGGGCGACGCCCGCGATCGTCTACGCCGGGACCCGACGGGCGGTCGACGCGCTCGCCGAGGCCCTCGAGGGCGCGCTGGACCGGCCGGTCCTCGCCTACCACGCGGGGCTGGAGCGCCGGGAGCGCGCGGCCGCGCAGGAGCGCTTCATGTCCGGGGCCGTCGACGTCGTCGTCGCGACGAACGCGTTCGGCATGGGCGTCGACAAGGCGGACGTGCGCACGGTGGTGCACGCGACGGTCCCGCCGTCGGTGGAGGCGTACTACCAGGAGGCCGGGCGGGCGGGCCGCGACGGGGCGCCCGCGCGCGCCGTGCTGCTGGCGGCGGAGCGGGACAAGGGGCTGCACGTCCACTTCATCAAGCGCGCCGAGGTCACCGAGGAGCACCTGGAGGCCATCGCGGTGCGGCTCGAGGTCGCGGCGGGCGGCGCGCCGCTGCCGGGCTTCGCGGCCACCGCGCCGACCTACGACGTGGGGGCCGCCGAGCTCGCGGGGGACGGTGAGGCCGATCGAGTCAAGGCGGTCGTCGGCGCGCTCGCCCGCGCGGGCGTCGTGCAGCCGGCGCCCGCGGCGGTCGACCGCGTCCGGGGCCGCCTGCTCACCGCCTTCGA
>JAOPZO010000010.1 GCA_025964065.1 Solirubrobacterales bacterium
GCGAGCACCACGCCGACCAGCGCCGCAAGTCCGGTGAGGACTTCATCACGCATCCCGTCGGCGTCGCGAAGATCTGCGCCGGCATGCGCCTGGACACCGAGACGCTCGTCGCGGCGCTCCTGCACGACACCGTCGAGGACACGACCGCGTCGCTCGACGAGGTCCGTGAGCGCTTCGGCGACGAGGTCGCCAACCTCGTCGACGGCGTCACGAAGCTCACCGGCATCACCTTCCAGTCGCGCGACGAGGCGCAGGCCGAGAACTACCGCAAGATGATGGTCGCGATGGCCTCCGACATCCGGGTCATCCTCATCAAGCTCGCCGACCGCCTGCACAACATGCGGACGATCGGCGCGATGCCGAAGCAGAAGCAGATCGACAAGGCGAAGGAGACCTTGGAGATCTACGCGCCCATCGCCCACCGGCTCGGCATCCACGCGATCAAGTGGGAGCTCGAGGACCTCGCGTTCGCGGCGCTCCACCCGCGGAAGTACCAGGAGATCAAGGGCCTGGTGAACCAGCAGCGCGAGGAGCGCGAGGATTACGTCCGGGCCGCGGGCGAGGGGCTGGCCGCGGACCTCGAGGCGCTCGGCATCAAGGCGGAGATCTCCGGCCGCGCGAAGCACTTCTACTCCATCTACTCGAAGATGACGAAGAAGGGCCGCGAGTTCAACGAGATCTACGACCTCACGGCCATGCGGGTCATCGTCGACTCGGTGAAGGACTGCTACGGGGCGGTCGGCGTCATCCACTCGCTGTGGAAGCCGCTGCCCGGCCGGTTCAAGGACTTCATCGCGATGCCGAAGTTCAACATGTACCAGTCGCTGCACACGACGGTGATCGGGCCCGAGGGGCTGCCCCTCGAGATCCAGATCCGCACGCGCGAGATGCACGACATGGCCGAGTTCGGCGTCGCCGCGCACTGGATCTACAAGGTGGAGCCGGGCGCGAAGGGCGCCGGGCAGAAGCCCCTCTCCGACGGCGAGGCGAAGCTGAAGTGGCTCCGCTCGATGGTCGACTGGCAGAAGGAGCTCCAGGACCCCCAGGAGTTCATGGACAACCTGAAGGTCGACCTCTTCGACGAGGAGGTCTTCGTCTTCACCCCGAAGGGCGAGGTGAAGTCGCTCCAATCCGGGGCGACCCCGCTCGACTTCGCCTACGAGGTCCACACGGAGATCGGCCACCGCTGCGTCGGCGCGCGCGTCAACGGCAAGATCGTGCCGCTGCACTACGAGCTGCGCTCGGGCGACATCGTCGAGATCCTCACCGCGAACCGCGACCGCGGCCCCTCGCGGGACTGGATCGCCATGGTCCGCACGACCCGCGCGAAGAACAAGATCCGCGCCTGGTTCAAGGCCGAGTCGCGCGACGACACCGAGCACACCGGCCGCGCGCTCCTGCAGGAGCACATGAACAAGAGCGGGCTGCCGGCCCAGAAGATCTCGGGCTCCCCGCTGCTGGCCGACGTCATCCGCGAGATGGGCTTCCGGAAGGCAGAGGACTTCTACATCGCGCTCGGCGGCGCGAAGATCTCCCCGAAGGTCGTCGTCAACAAGGTCCTGCACCGCCTGAAGCAGGGCGAAGCGGCCGAGGCCGAGCAGAACACGGTCGAGTCGCTCGTCACGACCCGTCGCCAGCGGCGTCAGCCCACGGGCACCAGCACGTCGTACGGCGTGATGGTCGACGGCGTCGACGAGGTCCTGCTCCGCATGGCGAAGTGCTGCCGCCCCGTCCCGGGCGACCCGATCGTCGGCTACGTCTCGCTCGGCCGCGGCATCACGATCCACCGCGACGACTGCCCCAACGCCGCGGCGCTGCGCAAGGACCCCGAGCGCTTCGTCCGCGTGCACTGGGAGGGCGAGCACGAGACGGCCTTCAAGGTCGAGCTCCAGATCGACGCCTACGACCGCACGCGGCTGCTCGAGGAGCTGTCGCGGACGTTCGCCGAGGCCGGCATCAACATCGTGGAGGCGCGCTGCATCGTCACGAGCCCGATGGTGAAGAACACGTTCGTCGTCGAGGTGGGGGACACGCGCGTGCTGAAGACGACGGTCAACCGCCTGCGGTCGATCGAGGGCGTCTTCGACGCCTACCGCGTCACCCCCGGCGTCGGCTGAGCCGGCGCCGCCCGCGCCGCCTCAGGCGACGACGGTCAGCTTGCCGGGCACGACGGAGAACCGCGCCTCGGTGACGTCGCCGATGTAGTCGCCGTCGACCTGCAGCGGGATCGGCGCGCCGTCCGCGGAGCGGGCGACGACCCCGTCGACGTCGTGGAAGCCCTGCGCGGCGCGGGCGTCGGTGACCTGGCGGTTCGGGGAGAACACGCGCCAGGCGATCGAGGGCATGTCCGTGAGCCGCGCGCGCTTGAGGATCGCGCCGGCGAGGAGCCCGGAGTCGAGGCGGCTGTGGTCCGCGACGTGGATGGGGGTGTTCCGGAAGTACGTGTACGGGTCCCCGTTCTGCACGAAGACGCTGACGCCGCCGCCGAGCGCCTCGCCGTCGACCTCGACCTCGAGCCGTGGCGGGCTGACGACGTAGCGGCGCGTGAAGGTCGAGACGGCCGCGGCCGTGAAGTAGTTCGCGCCGTAGCGCGCCTTGCGCTTCGGATGCGCGTCGACGCGCGCGACCACGGCGGCGTCGAGGCCCATCCCGGCCGAGAAGGTGAACCAACGGTCGTTCACACGGGCCATGTCGACCTTCCGGGGCTGGAAGTCGTCGGCCATGCGCAGGAGGTGCTCCGTCGCGTCGACGATGTCCCCGGGGATCCCGAGCATCTTGCAGAACACGTTGGCCGAGCCGCCGGGAAGCGTCGTGAGCGGGGTGGAGGAGCCGGCGAGGCCGTTGGCCGCCTCGTTCAGCGTGCCGTCCCCGCCGAACGCGACGACGACGTCGAAGCCCTCGTCGGCCGCCTCCCGCGCGAGCTGGGTCGCGTGGTCCTTCGCCGCGGTGTCGATCGCCTGGACGTCGTATCGGCCCTGAAGCGCGGAGACCACGAGGTTCCGCAGCCGGTCGGAGACCGTCGTCGCGTACGGGTTGACGATGACGAGCATGCGCTTGCGCTCGACGGGCGCGGTCAGGGCGAACGCGTCGCCGAGCTGCTCGAGGTGGTCGATCGGCGGCATCCCCTTGGCTACACGGGGCCGCGGAGGTGGTTACCGCCGAGCCGCCGCACCTCCGTCGCCCGTGGGCCGAGGAACGTGCGGCGCGCTCAGCCGACCGCGCGGCGCGCGCGGACGCTCCCGGCGAGGAGCGCGCCGGC
>JAOPZO010000037.1 GCA_025964065.1 Solirubrobacterales bacterium
GGTCGCGCACGTCGCCGCGGCGCAGGTGCGCGACGAGGAACAGCGTCTTCATGAGGCTCGCGGCGGGGACGGCGCGGGCGCTGCGGAAGCCGGCGGTCCGGGGCCCCGACTGCACCGTGAACGACACGGACCCCGAGCGCTTCGACGCCCACTCGCGCGCGGCGGCCACGTCGGGCTCCCACGCCGCCGCCCCGGCGGGCGCGGGCGTCGCGAGCAGGGCGAGCGCGGCGAGGAGCGATGCGCGGTGCGGGCGCAAGGCGCCCATCCTGCCACTCGGGCGTCCTGCTACGAAGGGGGCATGCACGAGTACTTGGAGCCCGGCCGCTCGATCGACGCGGACCACCCGGACGTCGTCGCCTTCGCCCGGGACCGCACGGCCGGCATCGAGGACCCGCGGGAGCAGGCGATCGCGTTGAACCTCGCGGTCCGGGACGAGATCCGGTACGACCCGTACGGCATCGACCAGTCCCCCGAGGGCTTCCGGGCCAGCAGCGTCCTCGCGCGCGGCTCGAGCTACTGCATCCCGAAGGCCGCGCTGCTCGCGGCCGCGGCCCGGGTCCTCGGCATCCCGTCGCGCGTCGGCTACGCGGACGTCCGCAACCACCTCACCACGCCCAAGCTCCGCGCGGTCATGGGCACGGACGTCTTCCTCTACCACGGCTACACCGAGCTCCACCTCGACGGTCGGTGGGTCAAGGCGACCCCGGCGTTCAACCGCTCCCTCTGCGAGCGCGCGAACATCGCGGTGCTCGACTTCGACGGCATCCACGACTCGATCGTGCAGCCGCTCGACCTCGCCGGCCGGCGCCACATGGAGTACCTCGTGGACCACGGCACGTTCGCCGACGTGCCGATCGCGCAGATCCAGGCGTCCTGGCGCGCGCACTACCCCTACATGGGCGAGGGCCTCGCCCGGGTGAGCGAGGACGCCGACGCCTTCGAGCGCGACGCCCGCGCGCCGACCGCCTGAGGCCGCTCAGCGCTCCAACGCGAGCCCCGAGGGGCAGACCCCACCGCCGACATCCGCACGGGACCGGCGCGCCGCGTGCCTACCCTGCGGGCATGAGCGTCGCCGCCCGCCCGTTGCCCGCCCTCGAGAGCACCTACGCCACGGAGCTCGCGGACCTCGTCACGCCCTGGAAGGCCGCGGGGGCCTCGGACCCCACGCTCCTGGTCCTCAACGAGGAGCTCGCCGCGGAGCTCGGCGCCGACCCGGAGGCGCTCGCGAGCCCCGAGGGCGTCGCCGTCCTCGCGGGCAACCGCGTCCCCGAGGGCGCCACGCCGGTCGCCCAGGCGTACGCCGGCCACCAGTTCGGCGGCTTCTCCCCGCGGCTCGGCGACGGGCGCGCGCTCCTGCTCGGCGAGGTCCTCGACGTCCACGGGCAGCGGCGCGACCTCCACCTGAAGGGCTCGGGCCGCACGCCCTACGCCCGGGGCGGGGACGGGAAGGCCGCGGTCGGCCCGATGCTCCGCGAGTTCGTCGTCGGCGAGGCGATGCACGCGCTCGGCATCCCGACGACGCGCGCGCTCGCCGTCGTTGCCACGGGCGAGGCCGTCGTCCGCGAGACGCTCCTCCCCGGCGCCGTCCTCACGCGCGTCGCGGCGAGCCACCTGCGGGTCGGGACGTTCGAGTGGGCCGCGGCGCACGGCGACCGCGCGCAGGTCCAGCGCCTCGCCGACTACGCGATCGCCCGCCACCACCCGGCGGCCGCCGCGGCCGACGAGCCGTACCTCGCGTTCCTCGAGGCCGTCATCGAGGCGCAGGCCGAGCTCGTCGCGCGCTGGATGCTCGTCGGGTTCGTCCACGGCGTGATGAACACGGACAACATGACGATCTCCGGGGAGACGATCGACTACGGGCCCTGCGCCTTCCTCGACGCGTTCGACCCCGTCACCGCGTTCAGCTCCATCGATCACGCCGGCCGCTACGCCTGGGGCAACCAGCCCGCGATCGCGCAGTGGAACCTCTCGCGCCTCGCGGGCGCCCTGCTGCCGCTCCTCGGCCCGACCCAGGACGCCGCGGTCACCGCCGCGCAGCAGCTGCTCGAGGCGTTCCCCGCCCGCCACCAGCGCGCCTGGGAGGCCGGGATGCGCGCGAAGCTCGGGCTCGCGGAGGCCGCGCCCGGCGACACGGAGCTCTTCGCGGAGCTCCTGACGCTCATGCACGAGCACGAGGTCGACCTGACGAGCACCTTCCGGGCGCTCTCCGACGGCGTGCGCGGGGACCTCACGGCCGCGCGCCTCGCGTTCGGCCCGGGCCTCGAGGCCTTCGACGCCTGGGCTGCGCGCTGGCTTGCGCGTGTCGGCGAGGACCGTGCGGAGGTCGCCGTCGCCATGGACCGCGTGAACCCGGTCTACATCCCGCGCAACCACCTGGTCGAGGAGGCGCTGGCGTCCGCGACGGCCGGCGACCTCGCACCGTTCGGGGCGCTGCTCGAGGTGCTCCGGCACCCGTTCGAGGAGCGGCCGGGCCTCGAGGCCTACGCGGTGCCGGCGCCCGCCGGCGACGGGCCCTACCGCACGTTCTGCGGCACCTGAGCGCTCAGTGGTGCTCGGGCACGAGCGCCTGCTCGCTCGCCCGGGAGACCATCACCTCCCCGCCGCTCACGCCGAGGCGCTCGATCTCGAAGTCGGCGAGCTCGTCGGCGACCCAGCGCGCGGCCAGCTCGTTCGAGTCCTGCGCCTGCTCGCGGGTGGAGAAGACGCTGACGGTCATGACCTGCTCGTGCCCGATCTCCAGGGCCTGGTAGGAGACGAAGCCGGGCTCCTGGGTGAGCGCCTCGGCGAAGTCCCGGTCGATGCGGTGCATCAGCGCGTCGATCGAACCGGCGGCGACGCGGTAGCTGCGTGCCGTGGCGAACATGGGTCCTCCTCGTGGGGTCGGTTGCGGCCGACGCTACGCCCGTCGCCCGCCGGGGGCAACGGCCGCGGGGCGATCGTGCGTCACGCCGGGAACAGACCGGTCCGCGGTGCCGTGCTCAGGCGACGTTCGGGCGCCAGAACGCCGGGGTGAGGAGCACGAGGACCGTGAAGACCTCGAGCCGGCCCGCGAGCATCGTCACGGTGAGGATCGCCCGGCCGGGGCCCGAGATCGCCTCGAAGTTGTCGGTCGCCCCGATCTCCCCGAGCCCGAGCCCGACGACGTTGAGCGTGGCCGCCACGCTCGAGAACGCCGAGATCATGTCGAGCCCGGTGGCGAGCATCGCCATCGTGCCGACCGCCGTCACCGTCATGTAGATCGCGAAGAAGCCGAGGACCCCGCGCCGCAGCTCCTCCGTGTAGATCCGGCCGCGCGTGCGGAGCACCTGGACCGCCTTGGGGCGCAGCTGGCGCTGCACCTCCTGCCCCGCGCTCTTGGCGAGGAGGAGCACCCGGATGACCTTCAAGCCGCCGGCGGTGGAGCCGGCGCAGCCCCCGACGAACATGAGCAGCAGCAGGAACCCGCGCGCGAAGTCGTTCCACTGGTCGAAGTCGGTGGTGATGAACCCGCCGGAGGTGATGATGCTCGTGACGGTGAAGCCGGCGTCGTGGAGCGTCTGGGCGAAGGACCCGGGCTCCTCGCTGACCACGAGGCTCGCCGTCACCACCGCGGTCCCACCGAGCAGGATGAGGACGTAGGCCCGGACCTCGGCGGCCTGCGGCCAGATCCCGTTGCCGCGCAGCGCCCGCCAGTAGAAGGCGAAGTTCACGCCGCTGATCACCATGAAGACGAGCGCGACGATCTCCACGCCGATCGAGTTGAACGCCGCCAGGGAGGCCGTCCGCGTCGAGAAGCCGCCCGTGGCGACCGTCGTGAAGCCGTGGTTCACCGCGTCGAAGAGCCCCATGCCGACGAGGAGGAAGGCGAGGACGGCGGTCGTGGTGACGACGAGGTACAGGCCCCAGATGATCTTCGCGGTCTCCGCGATGCGCGGGGTCAGGCGCTCCGCGGTGACTCCCGAGGTCTCGGCGTAGAAGACCCGCTGGGTGGCGAGGCCGGTGGCCGGCGCGATCGCGACGACGAGGACGACGATCCCCACCCCGCCGATCCACTGGCTGAGCGAGCGCCAGAGCAGGATCGCGTCGGGCTCGCCCTCGATGACGCGGATGAGCGTCGCGCCCGTCGTGGTGAAGCCGCTCATGCTCTCGAAGAGCGCGTCGAGCGGCCGCTCGAAGGTCCCGTGCAGCAGGAACGGCACGCCGCCGACGACGGCCGCCGCGAGCCAGGCGAGCGTGACCGCGAGGAAGCCGTCGCGCGCCCGGAGCGGCATGGACGGAAGCCGCCGGGCGGAGGCGACCCCGACTGCCGCGAGCGGGATCACGACGGCGGCCGGGCCGGCGAAGGCCATCGTCGCGCCGTCGCCGCCCACGAGCGCCTGCGCGGCGCAGACGAGCATCCCGAGGCCGACGGCCAGCAGCGTGCCCGAGATGATCGGGACGATGAGCTGCCAGTTGAGGTTCGGGCCGACCCGGCCGCGCGCGAGCCTCACGCAGCGGCGCTGAAGACCTTGCGGAGCCCGGCCGCGCCGGACCGCGTGTTGAACACGACGAGCCGGTCGCCGCCCGCGAGCCGCTCCGAGCCGCGCGGGACGATCACGCGGCCGCCGCGCACGATCGCCGCGATGTGCGTGGCGGCGTTCGCGTTGGCGTCCTCCACGGTCTGCCCCGCGCCGCGGCAGCCCATCGCGGTCTGCACCTCCACGACCTCCGCGCCGCCGCTCAGGAGGTACATCCCGTGCACGTTCGGGCCGCGGACCGCGCGGAGGATCGCCTCGGCGGTGACCAGGCGGGGGGAGAAGGCGGCGTCGATGCCGAGGGCGTCGACGAGCGGGGTGAACTCCTCGCGGGAGACGACCGCGAGCGAGAGGCCCGCGCCGAGCTGGCGGGCGTGGAGGGCGGCCAGGAGGTTCGCGCGGTCGTCGCCCGCGCAGGCGACGAACGCCCCGGCGCGATCGACGCCGTGGGCGAGGAGGACCTCCTTGCTCACGCCCTCCTCGTGCAGGACCGTCGTGCGGGTGAGCTGCTCGGCGACCTCCCGGGCGCGGTCGCCGTCGCGCTCCATGAGCGTCACGTGCAGCCCCTTCTCGCGCTCGAGCCGCTTCGCGAGCGGCAGGCCGACGCGGCCCCCGCCGAAGATGACGAGGTCGCGGACGCGCTGGGCGTAGCCCGCGAGGTGGGCGACGACGGGAGCGATGTCCTCACGGGCGGAGGCGACGAGGAGGTGGTCGCCGACCTTCGGGCGGTGCCCGGGCTCCGCGGCGACCGCGCGCCCGTCGCGGATCAGGCCGAAGACGAAGCTCGGACGGACGATGCGGCGCTCGCCGATCGACTTCCCGAGGAGCGGGGAGCGGTTCGTGAGGATGACCTCGGCGACGGAGACGACGCCGTCGACGAAGTGCTCCACGTGGACGGCGCCGGGGACCAGGATCGACTCGGCGAGGTCGTCGGCCGTCGCCCGCTCCGGGTTGACGACGAAGTCGATCCCCATCGCGTCCCGGGCGAAGGCGTCGTCGTCGCCGAAGTACTCGCTGTCGCGGACGCGCGCGACCGTCTGGCCCGCCCCGAGCTGGTTGGCGGCCAGGGCGGCGATGACGTTCACCTCGTCGCTCTGGGTCACGGCGCAGAGGAGGTCGGCCTTGCCGGCCCCGAGCTCGCGCAGGACCTTCGGCGAGGCGCCGTTGCCGGTCATGACGAGCGCGTCGAGCTCCCCCTGCGCGGCCTCGACCCGCTTCGGGTCGGCGTCGATGATCGTGACGTCGTGGTGCTCCGCGCTGAGGGTGCGGGCGACGTGCCGGCCGACTTCGCCGAGGCCGATGATGATGACGCGCACGGGTGCAGTGTGGTGCACCGCGACCGCGGCCGCCGGCCGATGGGGTGCGCGGCCCCCGCGAGGGGGCCGTCCGTCGCGCTCGGGGGAGGGCTCCGACGGCGTTCCGGGGCCGGGGGCCGGAGCGCGGCCGCGCGGGCGCGATGATGGGCCCATGCGGATCGCGGAGCTGTGGCGGCACCCGGTCAAGTCGATGGGCGGCGAGCGGCTCGACGCCGTCGATCTCGACGCGCGCGGGGTGCACGCGGACCGGCTCTGGGCG
>JAOPZO010000040.1 GCA_025964065.1 Solirubrobacterales bacterium
GGCGGGGAGCGCGCTGCCGGTGGCCGCCTGCGCGCGCGTGGTCCCCGTCGGGCCGTCGGGCCTCGCGAAGCCCGGGAAGCCGTTCGCGACGAAGAGGATCAGCGCGCCGAACAGCAGCGCCTGCCCCACGACGGCGAAGACGAGCACGCGCACGGAGAGCGCGCGCTTCAGGTCCTGCGCGTCAGTCGTTGGAAGTCACCGCCTCGAGGAGGTGCGCGAACTTCTCGCGGGCGGCCGCGCGGTTCGTCGGGAGGTGCTCCGACGGCGGTGCGCCCTCCGCGGGCGCCTCGTACCCGCGCAGCACCTGCCGCGCCACGGACTGGCGGTGGACCTCGTCCGGGCCGTCGTAGAAGCGCGCGCCACGGGCGTAGCGGTACATGGCCTCGAGCGGCATGTCGGTGGAGTAGCCCAGGGAGCCGTGCGCCTGGAGGGCGCGGTCGATGACGTCGTGCATGACCCCGGCTCCGAAGAACTTGATGAGCGAGATCTCCCTGCGGGCCGCGGAGGCGCCCTGCGTGTCCATGACCCACGCGGCGTGGAGGGTCATGAGCCGCGCGGCGTGCATCTGCGCGGCGGAGTCGGCGATCCAGTTCTGGACCGTCTGCTTGTCGGCCAGCAGCGAGCCGTGCGCGTAGCGGGACTGGGCGCGCTCGCAGAGCATGTCGAACGCGCGGGCGCTCACCCCGAGCCAGCGCATGCAGTGGTGGATGCGGCCCGGGCCGAGGCGGTGCTGGGCGATGAGGAAGCCCTCACCCTCGCCGCCGAGGAGCGCGTCGGCGGGGAGCCGGACGTCCTCGTACTTGATCTCCGCGTGCCCGCCGAGCTTCCCGTAGGCCTCCTCGGGGTGCTCCATCGTCGCGACGTCGCGGAGGATCCTCACGCCGGGCGTGTCGACCGGCACGAGGAACATCGAGGCGCGCTGGTGCGAGCGGGCGTCGGGGTCCGTGACCGCCATGACGATGAGGAAGTCGGCGATCGAGGCGTTGCTCGAGAACCACTTGTGCCCGTTGAGCACCCAGCCGTCCCCGTCCTTCACCGCGCGCGTCTTGAGCAGGGTCGGATCCGAGCCGGCCGTGTCGGGCTCGGTCATGGAGAACGCGCTCTTCAGGTCGCCGGCCAGCAGCGGGTGGAGGTAGCGCTCCTTCTGCTCCTCGGTCCCGGCGAGCGCGAGGATCTCCGAGTTGCCCGAGTCGGGTGCCTGGCACCCGAACGCGTTGGGGGCGAACGGGCTCGAGCCGAGGATCTCGTGCATGAGCCCGAGCTTCACCTGGCCGAAGCCCTGCCCGCCGAGCTCCGGGTCGAGGTGCGCCGCCCACAGGCCGCGCGCCTTCACCTGCGCCTGCAGCGGCGCGTAGACCCGGTCGACCTCGTCCTGGCGCAGCTCGTGGAAGACGGTCTCCAGCGGCCAGATCTCCGCCCGCACGAACTCGCGCATCCAGGCGAGCTGCTCTTCGAACTCCGGCTCGGTCGAGAAGTCCCACGCCATGTCGTCACGTCTCCCGTCGTTGGAGGGTCCAGCCCATGTCCCAGAACGCGAGCTCGTGCCGTGAGCACGTGAGGAACGCGTCCTGCATGCGCGACCGTAGCGCCGGCCCCGCCCCGGCGGCGAGGTCGTCGACGAGCGCGCGGCACCACGCCGCGAGCTCCGCGAAGCCCGGGTCGGCGTAGGTCGCGATCCACGCGGCGTACTGCGGATGGGCGGGCGCACCGCGTGCGGCGAGGCGCTCGCCGACCTCCGCATACCCCCACATGCAGGGCAGCAGGGCGGCCGCGAGCTCCGCGTAGTCGCCGAGGGCGGCGGTGCGAAGGAGGAAGTCGGCGTAGGCGGCGGTGGCGGGCGCGGCGGGCTCCGCGTCGAGGTCGGCCTGCGTGATGCCGAGCTCGGCCGCGAGCGCGCGGTGGAGCTCCATCTCCTCGCCGAGGATCGCCCGGGTCAGGTCGGCGAAGCGCCGCATCGTCCGCAGGTCGGGCGCGCGGGCCGCGCCCAGCGCGAGCAGGCGCGCGTAGTCCACGAGGAAGACGTGGTCCTGGCGGACCCAGTGGGCGAAGCGGTCTGCCGGGAGGGTGCCGTCGCCGATGCCCGTCACGAACGGGTGCGCGTGCTGGGCCTCCCAGACCTCGGCGGCCGCGGCTCGGAGCTCGTCCGTGAACATCGCCGCTGACCGTACCGCTACGGTTCGCGCCAGCGACCCTGAGGAGAGTCCCCGCATGCCCCAGCAGCACTTCGACCGCCTGAGCGCGCTTGACGCGTCGTTCCTGCACCAGGAGGGCGAGAACTCCCACATGCACGTGGGCGCGGTGACGATCTTCGAAGGGCCGCCCCCGGCCTACGAGGAGTTCCTGGACTCCATCCGCGGGCGCCTGCACCTCGTCCCGCGCTATCGCCAGAAGCTGACGTTCCCCCGCTTCGAGTCGGGCCGGCCGCTCTGGGTCGACGACCCGTCGTTCAACCTCGAGTTCCACGTCCGCCAGACCGCGCTGCCGCGACCGGGCGCCGAGGGCCAGCTCATGCGCCTCGCCGCGCGCATCTTCTCCCAGCAGCTCGACCGCACCAAGCCGCTGTGGGAGCTGTGGATGATCGAGGGCGTCGAGCCCGCGGAGCCCGGCGGAGCGCGCCGCTTCGCGCTGATCTCCAAGACGCACCACGCGCTCATCGACGGCGTCTCGGGCATCGACCTCGCGACGGTGCTCTTCGACCTCTCCCCCGTCCCGCCGGAGATCCCGCACCCCGACGCCCCCTGGTCGCCCCACCGCGAGCCCGGCGCCGCGGAGGTCATCGCCTCGGGCGGCCTCGGCGCCGTGCGCGCGGGGCTCAGGGGCGTGACGCGCGCGCTCGGCGTGGTGGCGAAGCCCGGCGCGGTGCTGCACGAGGCGAAGGAGGCCGTGGAGGGCGTCGGCGAGATCGCCTGGGCCGCGATGAACCCGGCGCCCGCGACGCCGCTGAACGTCCCGATCGGCCCGCACCGGCGGTTCGTCGGCGTGCGGGCGGAGCTCCGCGACTTCAAGCTCGTGAAGGACACCTTCGGCGGCACGGTGAACGACGTGGTGCTCACGGCGGTGAGCGGCGCGCTGCGGGAGTTCCTGCGTTCGCGCGGGGTGCGCACGGAGGGGCTCGAGCTTCGCGCGCTCGTGCCGGTCTCCATCCGCTCCGAGCAGGAGCAGGGCCAGCTCGGCAACCGGATCGCCGCGATGCGCGGGCCGCTGCCCGTCTACGTCGAGGACCCCGTCGCCCGGCTGCGCGTGGTGCGCGGCGGGATGGACGACCTGAAGAAGTCCAAGCAGGCCGTGGGCGCCGAGGCGCTCGCATCCGTGCAGAACTTCGCGCCGCCGACGATCCTCGCGCAGGCCTCGCGGCTCAACTTCTCCACACGGCTCTTCAACCTGATCGTCACGAACGTGCCGGGCCCCCAGTTCCCGATCTACACCCGCGGCCGCGAGATGCAGGACGTCTTCCCGGTCGCGTTCCTGCCCGAGGACCATGCGCTCGCGATCGCGATCATGTCCTACAACGGCAAGGTGAACTTCGGGCTGCTGGGCGACTACGACGCGCTGCCGGACCTGCAGGCCGTGGGCGACGGCATCGAGCAGGCGCTCGCCGAGCTCGTGGCGCTCGCCAAGAAGCGCGGCGGGCCGCGCAGTCCCGCCTCCGTGCGGTCGCTCTCCCCCGCCTGAGCGGGGCCGCTCAGCCCAGGCGCCGCAGGCGGATCCGCGCGTCGGGCCGCGCGGGTGCCGCCTCGCGGTTGCCCGCGCGGTCCGTCGCCACGGCCCAGAAGGCGTAGCGCGGGCCGCGGCGCACGCTCAGGCGGAGGGTCCGGCGGCTCGTGCGCGCCACGCGCTTGACCTTCCGCCCGTCGATGGAGCGGTAGACGTCGAAGGAGCGGATGCCGCTCGCCACGACGCCGGGGGGCGCGGCGTCCACGCCGACGAGCCGGAGCGTGAGCCGGGAGGACCTCGGGGTGGAGACCTTGACCTTCGTCGCGGGCGCGCGGCGGTCGATGAGCCTCGCGGCGTTCACGGCGGCCCCCGCGTCGAGGATCCCCCAGCCCAGGTTGGGCTCCCAGCGGGTACCGGGCGCGCGCCGGGAGGTCTCCTTGAGCAGGCGGATGATCGCCGCGGCGGAGAGGTCGGGGTTGAGGCGGCGGACCATCGCGGCGGTCGCGGCGACGATCGGGCTGGCCATGGAGGTGCCCTGGACGTAGGCGAAGCGGGAGTCGCCCTTGAAGCTCGTGCGGCAGTTGCACGCGCTGGTCGGCGGGTTGAGCGTGCCCGTGTCGAGCTCCGTGGTCGCGCCGGGGAACGCACCGAGCAGGCCGCGCGGCCCCCCGCCCCCGGCGTTCCAGGCGCCGTAGGCGGCGAGCGACACCTGCGAGCCGAAGCCCGCGAAGCTCGCGCGCTGGTCCGCGACGTTCGCGGCGGTGACGCTCAGGCCGAGACCCTCGGCGAGGTCGCCGCCGGTGCCCGTGGGCTGGAGGACGTCCGAGGGGTAGCCCTGCTGGTCCGTCGGCGCGTCGGCGGCCGCGGCGACCAGGACGACGTCGCGGTCGTAGGCGTACTGGATGGCGTCCTTGACCGCGGTGGCCACCGGGGTCGACCCGTCCGTGCCGAACGACATGTTGATGGCGTCCGCGCCGGCGTCCGTGGCCTGCACGATCGACGCGGCGACGGAGCTGTCGGAGAGGTCGGTCTTCACCACGACGAGCTTGCAGCCGTAGCCCGCGCCCGCGATCCCGATCCCGTTGCCGGCGGCGGCGCAGGCCATGGAGGCGACGTGGGTCCCGTGCCCGGTCTCGTCGACGGTGGCGGGGCCGCGCCCGGGCGTCTGGTCGAGGTCGACGGCGCTCGTGATGCGGCCCGCGAACTCCGGATGGCTCGCGTCGATGCCCGTGTCGATGACGGCGACGGTCGCGTCGAGCGCCTGTGGGACGTCCCAGGCCGCGAAGAGCCCCTGGCGCTGCGCCCACCACTGGACGGGGGTCCCGGCGGGTGCGCCGCTCGCGGGCTCCTGGGTGACGAGCGCGGGATCGTTCGGGACGGCGCGGAGCTCGGCACGCTGCTCGGGCTGCACGCGGGCGACGCCGGGCTGGGCGCGGAGGCGCCGCGCGAGCGTCGCGAGCGAGGTGCCGGCCTCGGGACGGACGGTGACGAGCCCCAGCTGCGGGACCCGGGTGCCCGCGAGGCGGCCCTCGGCCCGCGTCACGAGGCTCCCGGCTGCGGCGCGGCCGACGGGGGCGCCGGCGTCACCCGGTTCGAGCGTGACGAGCAGGCGACCGGTGGGCGCGGCGGCGGCCCCCGTGGCGGGGACGAGCGCGAGGGACGCGGCGAGCGCGAGAAGGGTGGCGGTCCTGCGGTGCATGGGTGCCTGTCGAACCCGCGGCGCCGCGGGTCGGAGCGGTGCTGCCGGGGCCTGGGCTAGTAGCCCAGGGCGAACTTCGCGTCCTCGGACATGCGGTCCGGGGTCCACGGCGGGGTGAAGGTGGAGCCGACGGTGACCGAGTCGACACCCTCGAGCTCGGAGACGAACTCGTCGATCTGCTCCTCGACCTGCGGGCCGATCGGGCAGCCCTGGGACGTCAGCGTGTAGGTCACGTGCACCTCGCCGCCGTCGACCGCGATCTCGTAGATCAGGCCCAGCTCGACGAAGTCGAGCCCGAGCTCGGGATCGATCACGTTCGTCAGGGCGGCTTCGACGTCATCCACGGTGGCCATGGGTCCGAGTCTAGCCAGCAGGGCGGTTGCGCTCCGGCGCGATCGGTGTAGGTTCGCCCGATCGTCGCGTTCGAGGACAGCCCGCCCGTCCTGCGTGTCTCCGGTGACGAGGACCGCTCGACGCAGAGCCGTCGCCGGCGCGCGATGTCGTGCGCGCTCGGGGTGGAGGACGACCTCCTCGTCGACCTCTCGGGGCTCTCCTTCGCCGACCCCTCCGTCATGCTCGACCTCGCGATGGTGGCGCGCCGCCTGCGACGCGCGGGCCGCGGGATGCTCGTGCGGGGCGCCGCGCCGCAGATCGCGACGCTCATCGAGGTCGTCGGCCTGCACCGCATGCCCGGCGTCACGGTCGAGGACGCGTAGCGCGGCGCGGCGCGGTCGCGCCGCGACCACGTAGCCTCAGGGTCCGTGCCGCTGCTCGTCCTGCTCTTCGTCGTCGTCCCGATCCTCGAGCTGTTCGTGATCATCCAGGTGGGTGGCGCGATCGGCGTCCTGCCCACGATCGGGCTGCTGCTCCTCGACTCCGTCCTCGGGTCGGTGCTGATGCGCTCGCAGGGGCGCGCGGCCTGGCAGCGCTTCCAGGCGGCGACCGCGGCCGGGAAGGTCCCCGCCCGCGAGGTGGTCGACGGCGCGCTCGTGGTCTTCGGCGGCGCGCTCCTGCTCTCCCCGGGCTTCCTCACCGACGTGCTCGGCCTCGCCCTGCTCTTCCCGCCGACCCGCGCGATGGTGCGGCGGACGCTCCTCGGCGGGGTGGTGAAGCGCATGATGGGCCCGGCCGCCATCCCGGGCGGCATGGCCTTCCGCTTCGCCCGGGGCCG
>JAOPZO010000042.1 GCA_025964065.1 Solirubrobacterales bacterium
CGTCGCGCACGTAGGCGACCGTCCCACGCACGACCTTCGTGACGGGCAGCGCGCCCGTGGCGCACTTCGCCCGCTTCGGCGCCGCGGCCCCGGCCCCGGCCCCGGCCCCGGCGGGCAGGACCAGGAGGAGCGTCGCGAGAACGACGACGGCGACGGCTCGCCGAACGGATGTCAGGAGCATGACAAGCACCCAAGCACGAACGGGTGCTCGCGCCAAGGCGCTCGGCCGAGCTCGGCTCAGTCGCTCCGGCGGGCGCGACGCGCCAGCACGGCGGCCACGACGGTCCCGACGACCCCCGTCGCCACCAGGACCACGAGCCCGACGATCCCGATCGCGCTGCCGCCCTCCCCGAGCCCGTCGCCGATCGCCGTGTAGGAGAACGCACGCGGCGCCGCGCCGATGACCGTGCCGACCACGACCTGCCAGACCCGCAGGCCGGCGAGGCCGAAGAGGTAGGAACAGGGAGCGTCGGGGATCGCCGGCAGGAGCCGCTGGACGACGACGGCCCCGACCGCGTGGTGCTGTATCAGCGCTTCGACGACCTTCACGCGCGGGTGGTCGAGGTCCTCCACGCCCGCGCGGCCGGCGTGGCGGGCGGCCAGGACCGCGATCACCGTGGAGCCGACGGTCGAGCCGATCGTGACGAAGAAGCCCGTGGTGGTGCCGAACAGCAGGCCGCTCGCGCCGGCGAGGATCGGCCCGGGGACGAAGAGGCTGCCGAGCACGGCGCCGATCGCGACGTAGGCGAGCGGCGCGGCGGCCCCGAACGGGTCGAGCGCGTCGCGCAGGCCCTCCTCGGAGACGGGCGCGAGGACGAGCACGGCGACCGCGAGGACGCTGAGCGTCGCGACGAACGCCCCGAGGCGTGCCCTGGGACCACGCACCCGGAGACCGTAGCCGTCGGTGTGCTCCCGGATGCCGGGAAGCCCGCTCGGGAGCCCGCCGCTGTCAGGGAAGCAGCGCCTCGACCCGCTCGCGGTGCGCCGCGTCGCGGGTGGCGATGTCCGCGCGCACGCGCGCGGGGTCCAGCGCCCCGATGCTCGCGGCGAGCGCGTCGCCGTCGAGTTCCCGCCCGACGGCCGCGAGCGTGTCCCAGTCGTCCGCGTCCTGGAGGACCACCGCGACCTCGGCGAGCGCCGGCTCCGGGATCGCGCGCAGGACCGCACGGCAGCGCGGGTGGTCGACCCACCGGGCGACCTCGGCGAGGTATGCGGGCTTGAGACGGCCGACGAGGCTCCGGGCGGGGCCCTCGGGGAGGTGCGGGGCGATCCGGGCGACGAAGCGCGCCGGCATCCGCTTCTGCACGACCTTCGCGGTGAGCGCGTCCGGGAGCACGCCGAGGAGCGAGAGGACCGCCGTGAGCGTCTTCGCGTCCCGGGCGTGCCAGGCGTCGGCGACGTGCTCGGTGAGCACCGCCTCCTGCTCCGGGGTCAGCTCGGCGAGCAGCGGCGCGAGCTCCTCCGGGGTCGCGCCGAGCAGGTGCTCCAGGCGGGCGCTCATCCGAGGACCGCCTTCTTCGCGACGCCGCGCAGCGGGAACGGGATCTCCTTGAGCGCCTCGGTCAGCGAGTGCTCGAGCTCCGCGTCGCGCCGCCTGCGCTCCCGGTCCGCGAGTGCCGTGAGGCCCTCGAGGGTCGCCTCGTCGAGCCCCTGGAGCTCGTCGGGCACCTCGCGCCGCAGCGCGCGCTGGAACTCCGCTCCCGCACTCATGTGCAGGACCGTACACGGGCGGTCGCCGGGCACGCCGGGTACGGTCGGGCGATGAGCGCGGACGGCCCGGCCACCCCGATGCACGACGGTCACCCGCTCCCCGTCATCCGGCTCGGGGTCCACCGCGTGCTCAACCCGCAGGCCGGGGAGCCGGACTTCCTCTCGGCGGCCTCGGGCACCGCCTGGTCCGCCTCGCGGCTCTACTCCGTCGGGGACGACCAGGCCGCCGTCGCGGAGTACCACCTCGACCCGACCGCGGTGCTCGAGGCGCTGCGGGCCGGTGAGGACACGGACATCCTCGAGCCGGGCTACGCCGAGCGGATCATCCCCGACGTGCTGCCGATCGACCCGAAGGAGCGCGCCTCGGCCAAGGCGGACTTCGAGGCGCTGACGCTCGTGCGCCGCGGGGACATCGAAGCGCTCGAGCACGAGGCGCGCGACGAGATCCTGCGGCGCTTCCCGCACGGGCTCCTGATGATGTCGGGCTCGGGCGGCATGAGCTGGTCCGGCGTGCGGCGCTCCACCTGCGTCGTCTACTCCCTCGACGGGATGGGCCACATCTCCGGGCTGCCGACCCGCGTCTCGCTCGAGCCGCTGCACTGCTCGCTGGAAGAGGGCGACCACATCACGGGCGAGCTGAACATCGAGGGGATGGCCGTCGACGCCGAGTTCCTCATCCTCGCCCAGCG
Organism: Solirubrobacterales bacterium; assembly: GCA_025964065.1. Lineage (GTDB taxonomy): Bacteria > Actinomycetota > Thermoleophilia > Solirubrobacterales > Solirubrobacteraceae > Paraconexibacter. The sequence continues at coordinate 2,400 of JAOPZO010000042.1, forward strand.
CGGGAACTCGCTCGACCGGGACGGCAACCCGGCTCGCAACGTCCTCGTCCACCTCGACCTCGGCGAGGTCCTCGAGTCGATCTACACCGACCTCTCGGTGGGGGCGCTCGAGCTGCGCCACACCCACAGCCACGACCTCGGGCACCTGCCGCTCGAGCTCGGCGGCGAGACCCACGAGGTGAAGCTCGACTTCACCGACCTCGACGCCGTCACCGACGACCCGCACCGCCGCCTCGTCTTCACCGCGGCCGCCGAGGGCCTCGACGACACGCCCGTGAAGGGGATGATCGCCGGCTCCGCCGTCGGGGTCGTCTCCGCGGAGGGCGAGCTGCTCGAGATCACGCCGCTCGCGGACCGCTCCATCAAGCTCGAGGGCGTCGACGCGCGCTACAACCCGACCCTCGGCAGCATCGACCTCCTGCTCGTCTCGGACGCCGACGACCCGGAGGTCCCCGCACCCCTCTTCGCGGCCCGCCTCCTCCCTTGAGCGCAGGCGAGCCGGGGGACGTGCGACAATCCCCGGGCCCCGTGGCTGGGTAGCTCAGCTGGTTAGAGCGCACGACTCATAATCGTGAGGTCGGGGGTTCGAGTCCCCCCCCAGCTACTCGCAGGAAAGGCCCGCAAAAGCGAGCCCTCCTTCGTTCCAGAACGAGCGCCGAACTGATGAGACGCCGCGCCGTCGACCGCGCCACTGCCCATTGCTGCCCGAACGACGGGCAGTGGCCGCCGGACACTCGGGCAGGATGTGGCACATGGACGAGCTCGAAGAGCAGGCGATGGCGACCGCGCGAGAGCGCCAGCGGGAGGCAGCGTTCGGTCTCGGTGCGGTCTACGTCGGGCCGCCGAACGACCTGGAGGACTACGACGGCTGGTCCGGCATGTTCGCGGTGTCCGACGGGACCCACGACGTCCTCGTGCTCGCCAGCGTGCCCTCCTTGCCCGGCTTCCAGCACTACTCACAGGTGGACGTCGAGGTCGCGGCCGAGCTGTTAGAAGGCCTCGGCGCCCGCGTCGATAACCACCGGGAGGACCGGGCGGTCGGGCTCGTCGAGCTTGGCCAGGACGAGCGCGGAGTCAACCTCAAGAGGTACTGCGTCGGAGAGGACCTTGCCCGCCTCCTCCTGCCCCGGGCCTAGGCGCTGAGGCGCGCGGCTGCCACGGAGACTCTCGGCGGCGGGTCGGAGACGCCTTCTACGAAGTCGCGATACGCGCGGCCCCGGGGCAGCACGCGAAGGACGGAAAGCTGCCGGTGTTCGCCTCGAGCCGGTACAGCACGCGCCAATCGGCGACGCGGAGGCGGAACTGTCCTGGGCGGCCACTGAGTGCCCGCACGTCTCCCCGAGGCACATCGCCGACCAGAAGGTCGAGGGCGGCGAGGACGCGTCGCCGGACCGGCGGGTCGAGCCGCTTCAGGTCCCGGGCCGCCTGCGTAGTGAAACCGACGGCGTAGCCGGCCGGTGGGGTCGTCATGCCGGCACGTGATCCGTGCGGGCTACCGAGCGCCTACGCGTCGAGCTCGGCGCGCAGGTCCGCCAGCGAGATCGTCTCGCCGCGATCGGCTTGCTCGATCGCAGCCGCGGTCTCGGCCGCGTCATCGTCGTCCTCGTCGTCTATCGGTGCGTCGCGGTGCAACGCCTCGAAACGGTGGCGCGCGAGCACCGCGAGCGCGTCTCGCGCCTCCGCCTCGGTGAGGCGATCGACCTGCTCCCGGAGCTGCTCGCGCGCGGTCATGACCCCTAGGAGGTTACGCCGGGGTGCGCCGCAGGTTCAGATCCTGTCGGGGGCTGGAGTTCCCCCGTTCGCGTAGACCACAAGGATCCACGAAAGCGGGGGAACTCCTTGGCGGTCCATCACTCGGTGAGACGTTCGGGCTCGAAGCGGACGTCCTTGCCGAGCCGCACCTGCGGAATCCGGTTGGCCCCGGGCCTCCGCCGGCACCCAGGACGCCGGCACTTCGAGGAGCGCGGCTGCGGTGCCGGCGTCGACGAGGCTCGGCAGCTGTCGGGTGGCGATGCCGTTACGACGGTCTACGCGCCTTCAGCCTCCACCGCAGCGCGCGCCCCGTCGAACCCCACCTTGCTGTGGGTCCCGTCGCAGAAGGGCTTGTTCGTCGAGCCGCCGCAACGGCAGAGGAAGACGGTGTCCTTGCCCTCGAGATCGATCGGCGTGCCGTCGTGGTCGGTCAGCACGAGCGCGCCAGCGCCGGTGACCTTGAGCGGGCCGTTCTCCAGAGCAGTGATGTCCATCGGCGCAGCTTGCTCCACCTGGGCGCCTCGCGCAAGGATGCGGTGCAAGCAGCTCGGCCTGCTGCTCCTCGTCGAGGCTGTCGCGGGATCTCGATCGGCGCGCTCGCGTGGACCGAGGGCCACCTCGCCGTCGGCAGCCACGCGGCGCCTCCGCTGCCGAGGGTCCTTCCTCTCCGGGAGGACGGCGGGTCGAGCTCGATCTGCCGCTGCGGCGAGCACAGCGGGATCTCGCAGCGATGCGCCAGGCCGCCGGGGACGAATGGTCCGATGAGCTCGCTGATCGACGGGCAGGCGACCGCCCCGATGATCGGATCGGTCGGGATGCGGCGCCGACCTCGGTCGGTCACGACGCAGGCTCCCGAAGGTCCGCGCTGCGGACGCGGGGCTCCACAGCCCCCGCACCCAGGGCGACGACGAGGTCGAACACCGTGGCCGGATCGCGCAGCCGCTCCCCGTAGAGCTCGCGCACCTGCGTCATCCGGTACCGGACGGTCTGGGGGTGGACCACGAGGTCGGCCGCGACGTCGTCCCGTCGCCCTTGGTGCAGCAGCCAGGAGCGGAGCGTCTGCTCGAGGCGCAGGCGGACGCCCGGACGGAGGTCCGCGAGCGGCGAGAGGACGTGCGCGCGCAGGTCGGCGAGCGCGTCGGGGTCCGACGTCGTGAGCAGGCTCGCGAGGTGCGCCTCCGTGTCGAGCGTCGTCCGCGTCGCCTTCGACGCCCGCAGCCGGCCCGCGCGGTTCACCGAGCCCACGACGTGGGTCCAAGGACGCGTCGGGCCGACGACCGCCTGGCGCTCCTGCAGGACCTCGAGGAGCCGTGCCCGCCGGTCGCCGCCCGCGTCCGGGACGAGCAGGATCGCGACCTCGTCGAGGCCCGTGGCATCGCCCGGCAGCCGGAGCGTCCCGGCGTCGAGCACCGCGAGCGCGCGGCGGACCTGCGCCTCGGGCACGAGGACCGCGGTGAGCGTCCCCGGTGGGCTCCACCCGGCGCGCTCGGCCGCGGCCTCGAGCTCCTCGCCGGGCGCCCCGTCGACCAGCAGCGCCCCGAGCCGCTCGAGGTAGAGCTCGCGGACCCGGCCCGTCGTCGCCTGCTCGTCGGCGTGCCCGGCCGCGCTCGCGGCCGACAGCTCGTCGATGTAGGCGAAGACCAGCCCGGCGAACTGCGCGATCGCCGCGGCGGGTTGGCCCGCGTCCACCAGGACGGAGGACTGGGTGCGCCAGGCCGCGCGCGCCCCGACGCGGTAGGCCGCCAGGAGCGCGTCCATCGTGCGACCGCTGCGGGCCTCCCCACGGCCGAGCTCGTAGGCGGCGGCGAGCGCGGCCTGCTGCGGCGTCCCCGGGTCGGAGGCGCCGGCCTCGGCCAGCCGCACCCAGCCGCCGAGCGCCATCTGGACGGCCTGCCCGATGCTCGCGCGCATCTCGCCGTGCAGCCAGCCCGCGTAGCCCGGGACCTCGGCGATCACCGCGAGCACCGTCTCCTCCGCCATCGCGGGCAGCCGGTCGCGCAGCTGCTGCGCCGTCCCCGGGTCGAGCGTCGCTCGCGTCATGTTGTTCGCTCAAGACAGAGAAAGCGCGAAAGTCCACGTCGCATGGACAAGAACCTACACCCTGGCGCGCGTACCTTCGACTTGTGGCCTCCTCCCTCCGCGACCGCGCCGTCGACCTCGTCGGGCTCCTCACGACCCCGATCCTCCCGGCCGACTACGTCGACCTCTTCGACCCGCTGCGTGCGGGCGCCGAGCTTCGGGGCCGGATCGTCGAGGTCCGTCCCGAGACGCGCGACGCCGTCACGCTCGTCATCCGGCCGGGCCGTGGCTGGGCCGGCCACACCCCCGGGCAGTACGTCCGCATCGGCCTCGACGTCGACGGCGTCCGCCAGTGGCGCGCCTACTCGCTGACCGGACCGGCCGACCGCGCCGACGGCTGCATCACGATCACGGTCAAGGCGATCCCCGACGGCAGGGTCAGCACGCACGTCGTGCGCCGCGCCCGGGCCGGCATGCTCGTGCACCTCGACCAGGCCTGCGGCGACTTCACGCTCCCGGACCCCCGCCCGGCGAAGGTCCTGTTCGTCACCGCCGGCAGCGGCATCACCCCCGTCATGGGGATGCTGCGCGGCGCGCTCGACGACCTCGAGGACGTCGTCCTCGTCCACTCCGCCCCCGGTCCCGCGGACGTCATCTTCGCCGGCGAGCTGCGGCAGCTCGCCGCCCGCGGCCGCATCCGCCTCGTCGAGCGGCACACCGACACCGACGGCATGCTCGACGCCGACGCGCTCGCGGCGCTCGTCCCCGACCTCGCCGAGCGCGAGACCTGGGCCTGCGGCCCCGCCGGGATGCTCGACGCGCTCGAGGCCCGCTGGGCCGGGCTCGGCATCGACGCGCGGCTGCACACGGAGCGCTTCCGCCCCGCGCTCCTCGCAGTCGGCGACGGCGGCACCATCACCTTCACCACCACGGAGCAGGAGGTCGACGCCGACGGCGCCACCTCGCTGCTCGACGCCGGCGAGGCCGCCGGCGTGCTCATGCCGTCCGGCTGCCGGATGGGCATCTGCTTCGGCTGCGTCGCGCCGTTGCGCGACGGCGCGGTGCGCGACCTGCGCACGGGCGAGCTGACCACCGCGAGCCCCGGCGACGGCGTGCTCGTCCAGACCTGCGTGTCGGCTGCGGCCGGCCCCTGCCAGATCGACCTCTAGGAGCCCTCATGACCGCCATGCAGAAGAAGACCGACGACCCGACCGCGCACCTGAGCGCCGAGGACATCGCGTGCCTCGGCCGCGAGCTCGACGCGATCCGCGAGCAGGTCATCGCGAGCCGCGGCGAGCGCGACGCGGAGTACATCCGTGCGGTCATCGACAACCAGCGCAAGCTCGAGCTCGCAAGCCGCGCCGTGCTCCTGTTCTCCCTGTTCCCGCCCGCGTGGATCGCCGGCACCGCCGGCCTCTCGGTCTCGAAGGTCCTCGAGAACATGGAGATCGGCCACAACGTCATGCACGGCCAGTGGGACTGGATGCGCGATCCCAAGATCCACTCGACGACGTGGGAGTGGGACAACGCCACGCCGTCGGACCAGTGGAAGCACTCCCACAACGACCTGCACCACACCTACACGAACGTCCTCGGCCACGACAACGACCTGGGCTACGGGATCATGCGCGTCGACGAGGACCAGCGCTGGCACCCGTTCTACCTCGGTCAGCCGCTCTGGAACGCGATCAACGCGCTGCTCTTCGAGTACGGGATCGCCGCCTACGACCTCGAGATCGGCAAGGCCCTGAAGGGGCGCAAGGACAAGGACGACTTCAAGGCTCAGGCCAAGGGCGTGCTGCGCAAGATCCGCAAGCAGGTCACCCGGGACTACGTCGTGCACCCGATCCTGTCGGGGCCGTCCGCGCTCACGACGCTCGGGGCGAACATCACCGCGAACGTCGTGCGCAACGTGTGGACGCACTCCGTGATCATGTGCGGCCACTTCCCCGAGGGCGTCGAGACCTTCGAGAAGACCTCGATCGAGGGCGAGACGCGCGGCGAGTGGTACCTGCGCCAGATGCTCGGCTCGGCGAACATCACCGGCAGCCCGTTCATGCACCTCATGACGGGGAACCTCTCCTTCCAGATCGAGCACCACCTCTTCCCCGACCTCCCGAGCAACCGGTACAGCGAGATCGCGCCGAAGGTCAAGGAGCTCTTCGAGCGCTACGAGCTGACCTACACCGAGGGGCCGCTGCCGAAGCAGGTCGCCTCCGCCTGGCGGAAGGTCATCCGCCTCTCGCTCCCCAACGACGCGCTGCAGGACGCAGCCGCCGTCCTGCCCTTCACCCCGAGGACCGCCGCGCCGGAGCGGGAGGCCGTCGCGGCCTAGCCGGACCGCACGTCACGTGGCGAACCGTCCGCCGACGGCGATGCCCGGCTCGCGCGCGGCCTCATCGGGTGAGCACCAACCGGAGCGCGCCCACGCTCCCCAGGACGAGGGCGAGGGGGATCGGGAGGCAGCAGCCACCCACCGAGACGCGTCCGCCGCCGCGGGTCCTCCGCGTGTAGGTGGGCACGGGGCCGAGGAGCCCGAACCCGCCACGGCGGGCGTGGCGGTGCCTGCTCGAGCTGATCAGGAGTGAGCCGGGCCGGCGGCGTACGGCGGACGACCTGCCGGGCCGGCCGAGGAGCCGACGCAGGAAGAGGGCACGGGCGATCCAGGAGAGGAAGACCATGACCCCGCCCTACCCGGAGCCGGGCCGGCAGCGCACGGGTCTTGCTCCGCTGTGATCGGCGGTGGTCTCCGGGGCCTCGTGCCCACGCCGGCGGCCGGCACGGCCGGCGCGGGCAAGCGCCCTATCCGAGCCAGCGGTTGCTCGAGTACGGCGGGAGCGTGCGGACGAACAGCATGAGGACCACCGTGGCGCCGAAGTAGCCGTAGAGGCTCGCGACGGACTCGTGCTGGGCCGTGGCGTTCTGGCCGAAGGAGAGCAGCCCGAACACGAGGAGCGCGGCGGCGAGGCCCGTCAGCAGGAGCGGCTTGCGCCGCGAGGGCCGGAACTCCCCGGTGAGGAGGCTCGCGGCGATGAGGAGGAACACCAGGCCCTCGAGGAGCGTGATGAGCACCCAGGCGGTCGTCGCGCCGGGGACGGTCCCGATGAAGGTCGCGTCGAACTGCTTCGCGAGGCCGGGTGCGATGTCGAAGCCGCCGTCCACCGCCTTGCTCCAGAAGCCGTAGAACATGAGCCCGCCGACCATCACGTACAGCCCGACGAGCGTGAACAGGTAGGCGAGCTTCTCGAACGGCCCCGCGGCGACCTCCTCGGGTCCGTGGGCGGCGAGGTTCGGGGCGACGGGGTCGCGGGTGGGCAGCGGGAGGGTGGTTGACATGCCCCCATGCTCCCCGCCCCTGCGCCGCACGTCGTCCGTTGGGACTGCCCCCGCGCGTCCGTAGTCCACCGCGGGACGAGGACGTCGATCAGGTCGGGCCCTGGTAGAGCCCGCGCGTGAGAGAGGTCCAGTTCCGCCAGGCCGTACCGTCCCAGTAGAAGTAGGCGAACACCGACACGTTGTCGTCGATGCACGCCCACCCGAACGCCCGCCACGCGTAGCCCTCGGGGGCGATGTACCAGTACGCGTTCTCGCCGAGGACGTACGGGCTCGGCCACCACCTCCCGGGGTAGCACAGCCAGGTGGTGCCGACCTGCAGCTTGATCTCGGAGAAGCCCGAGGTCGACCGGCTCGACCGGAAGGGGAACGGCGGGACGTCCAGCGGCGGAACGGCTGTGGCGGGCGGCGGCGGCGCGAGGGTGGGCGGCGGGGCGGCGGGCGGCGCGGGCGCCGGAGCCGGCCGACACGCCGTCCGGTACTCCGTGCTGCGGAGCTTCCCCTGCCGCGTCCTGCGGACGTTGAGGCGGACGACGCACGGACGCCCGTCCGTCGCGACGAAGCGCACCGAGCACGGGATCTTCCGCTGGCCCCTGCCGCACGAGACCTCCAGCGCGCTCGCCACGCCCCGCGCCAGGACCGACGTGCGCGCCTGCTTCTCGGCGTTGGCCCGGGTGAGCGAGGCGCCCTCCGCAGGCGCGGCCAGCGCCAGCGGGACCAACGTCAAGGCAAGCGCGCTCCTCCGCATCCACGTCATCTCGGCTCCTCGGCTCCTCGACTCCTCGGCTCCTCGACACTACGCCCGACGAGCGTGCGCCCGGTGGGCATCGTCGAGGGTCCTCGCGGTGCTTTCGGGCCGCCTCGAGGATGCGGGTGGAGGTGGACCGTCACCCGCGCGGTCACCCGTCCGCAGGGCTTCCGCGCGATGCGCGCGATCCCCCACGGCCCGCCGGCCCGGCAGCAGTCCGTCTGCCGCGCGGTCCGCCGGCTCGTCCACGCCGCGGACCCGAGCTGCAGGAGTCCATCAAGCGGCGCGTGCAGCCGTCTGACCCAACCGGTCCGCGGGCGCTCAGTCGAGGACGGCGTCGAGCGCCGCGGAGAAGCTCGCGCGCAGCCCGGCGCGCTCGAGCGCGTCGAGCCCGCGGGCGGTCGAG
>JAOPZO010000063.1 GCA_025964065.1 Solirubrobacterales bacterium
GTCGCGGCGCCCGAGCCGTGGCGGGCGGCGCGACGCGCCGCCCGGACGCGCTTCGCGACGCCGGCGCGCCCGTGCTGGTCGAGCCCCGCGTAGAGCGCCTTGATCTCCGTGAAGACCTCGTCGGCGACGACCTGCTGCTGGTTGCGGGTCGGCTCCGCCGTCTGCTCGTAGCGGAACGGCTCGCCGTACTGGACCGTCACCTTCGGGAACTGCAGGCGCTTCCAGTTGCGGACCTTCGAGGAGCCGTGGATCGCGACGGGCACGATCGTCGCGCCGGACTCGAGCGCGAGGCGGCCGATGCCGGGCTTCGCCTGCTCGGCGAGCGCGCCGGTGCGGGAGCGGCCACCCTCGCAGTACATGCAGACGAGGCCGCCGTTGGCCAGGATGACGTTCGCGGTCGCGAAGGCCTTCTCGTCCCGGGCGCCGCGGCGCACGGGGAAGACGCCGCCGTGCGTGTAGACGAGCGTCATGACGTCGCGGTTGCTCTTGAACATCTGCGACTTCGCCATGAAGCGGACCTTGCGACGGGTGAACGCCCCCGCGAAGAAGTGATCCATGAAGGAGAAGTGGTTCGGCGCGAGGATGACCGGCCCGCTCAGCGGCACCTTGTCCGCGGAGATGCAGCGCGTGCGGAAGAACGTGTACGCGTAGATCGTCGTCGCCATGCGGACGAGCTCGTACACCCAGTTGGGCTGCTTGGTCCGCGACCGCTCGTAGAAGGGGTCGAAGAACTCCTCGGGACGCTCGTCCTTGTAGACCTGCGCCTTCATCGGCACGAGCTTCTCGTCGGTCATCCCTGCTCCTGAAACGGGGCGTTCACGTTGCGGCGATCCTACCCGGAGGGACCGCTCAGGCGCGCACGCGCCAGCGCCCCGTGCCAGCCCGCCATGAGCGACGCGCGCTCGTCCTCGCCCATCCGCGGCTCGAGCTCGGCGCGCGAGCGGTGGCCGCGCACGACGGCGTCCTGGGAGAGCACGCCCGCGCCGACCCCGGCGAGCATCGCGGCCCCCAGCGCGGTGGTCTCGGCGATCTCCGCCACGACGACGGGAACGCCGAGGACATCGGCCTGGAACTGCATGAGCCAGGTGTTCACCGTGGCGCCGCCGTCCGCCCGCAGCTCGGTGAGCGGCGTGCCGCTCGCGGCCTCCATCGCCCGGACCGCGTCGACCGTCTGGTACGCGATCGCCTCGAGCGTCGCCCGGGCGAGGTGCGCCCGCCCGGTCCCGCGCGTGAGCCCCGTGATCGTGCCGCGCGCGTACGGGTCCCAGTGCGGGGAGCCGAGCCCCGTGAGCGCCGGGACGAAGTGGACGCCGTCGTTCGAGTCGAGCGACGCGGCGAGCGCCTCGGTCTCCCCCGCCTCGGCGATGATCCCGAGCCCGTCGCGGAGCCACTGCACCGCGGCGCCCGTCACGAAGATCGCGGCTTCGAGCGCGTAGACGCGCCGCTGCCCGATCTGCCAGGCGACCGTCGTCAGCAGCCCGGGCGGCGCGAGCGGCGGCGCCGCGCCCGAGTTCAGCAGCACGAAGGAGCCCGTGCCGTAGGTGTTCTTCCCCTGCCCCGGGGCGAGGCAGGCCTGCCCGTAGAGCGCCGCCTGCTGGTCCCCCGCGATCCCCGCGACGGGCACGGCGTGGCCGTGCAGCGCCTCGGGACGGGTCGTGCCGAAGTCGCCGATGGACGGCCGGACCTCGGGAAGCGCCCGCTCGGGCACGTCGCCGAAGAGCGCGCAGAGCTCCGGGTCCCAGCAGCCCTTCGCGATGTCGAAGAGGAGCGTGCGCGAGGCGTTGGACGGGTCCGTGACGAACTCGCCCGTGAGCCGGAACGTGATCCAGGTGTCCACGGTGCCGAAGACCGCGCGGCCGTCCCGCGCACGCTCGCGCAGCCCGGGGACCTCGCGCAGCAGCCACTCGACCTTCGTCGCGGAGAAGTACGGGTCGAGCACGAGCCCGGTCCGGGTGCGCACGAGCGCCTCGTGGCCCTGGGTGCGCAGCTCGTCGCAGCGCGCGGCGCCGCGCCGGTCCTGCCAGACGATCGCGCGGTGCAGCGGCTCGCCCGTGCGCGGATCCCAGACGCAGATCGTCTCGCGCTGGTTCGTGATGCCCACGGCGTCGAGCTCCCCGACGGCGCAGCCCGCGTCGTCGAGCGCCTCGCCGGCCACGGCCTGCGTGACGTCCCAGATCTCCTGCGCGTCGTGCTCCACCCAACCGGGCTTCGGGAAGTGCTGGGCGAACTCGCGGTAGGCGCGCCCCACGAGCTCCGCCTCGGCGTCGAAGACGAGGCAGGTCGTGCCCGTGGTGCCCTGGTCGATCGCGAGGATCACGCCGGGAGCGTCCCACAGCCGCGGGCGGCGACACCGGGGTGGGTGTCGCCGCCGGGTCGGGTGCTCCCCTCAGACCACCCGTCCCGGCGGCGCCCCGGTGCTTCGGGCCGATCGGTGGGGCCGGGCCCACCCGGATCCGAGGCTGTCCCGTCCTCGAATCCCGGCTTGTGGCCCGGCCGCCCCGACATCCTGTGCTGCTGCTCCCGCCCGGCTGGGTCAAGGCCGGGCGGGAGCGGTAGATCCGAGTGGCACGGACCGCCGACCGTCGCAGGAGGAGACGGTGGTGGCGATCCGCTTGCGCCGCTCAGAACATGAGTGGAAGGTACGCCCGGGGCCCCGCCGCCACGATGGACACTCGGTCGGCAATCGCCCGCGCAGTCTTCGCCCCGCGGTCGAGCGAGCCGCGCGCCGCTCCTGCCGTCGGGCGCGTCCCGTAGCCTCGCGGGACACACCCGAGGAGGCTGCTGGATGGCGAACGTCGAGGCCCACATCACGGGCACGGTCTGGAAGGTCGAGTGCAAGGTCGGCGACACGATCGAGGAGGGCGACACGGTCGTGATCCTCGAGTCGATGAAGATGGAGATGCCCGTCGAGGCCGAGGACGCGGGCACCGTGAAGGCGATCCTGTGCGCCGAGGGGCAGGCGGTCAGCGAGGGCGACGCGCTCGTGGAGCTCGAGTAGCCACTAGCTTCCCCGCCCGATGCCCGGGCAGCTGCTGATCGACGAGCCGGCGGACGGGGTCCTCCGGCTCACCATCTCGAACCCCGGGAAGCGCAACGCGCTGGACCACCCGCTGCTCGACGCCATCGCCCGGGCGGTCGAGGGCGCGCCCACGCGCGGCGCCCGGGCGCTCCTGCTCACGGGCGAGGAGGGCATGTTCTCCTCGGGCTACGACATCGGCCCGAGCGACGAGGCGGGCTTCGAGGAGCGCGCCGAGGCGCTCGTCGCCCACCCGTCCACGAACGCGATCGACGCGCTCGAGGCGTGCGAGCTCCCCGTGGTCGCCGCGCTCACGGGCCACACGATCGGCGGGGGGCTCGAGCTCGCGCTGGCCTGCGACCTGCGGGTGGCCGCCGACGGCATCCGCCTCGGCATGCCGCCCGCCAAGCTCGGCCTCGTGTACTCGCACACGGGCCTGCGGCGCTTCCTCGACGCGATCGGCGCGCCCCGCACCCGCGAGCTCTTCCTCCTCGGGCGCCACGTCACGGCGCCGGTCGCGCTGGGCTGGGGGCTCGTGAACGCGGTCGTTCCCGAGCGGGAGCTCGAGGACGCCGCGCTCGACTGGGCCGTGGAGCTCGCGGGCAACGCACCGCTCTCCGTGCGGGGCAACAAGCGCGTGCTCCGCGCGCTGCTCGCGGCCGAGGGGGAGCTCGAGCCGGCGCTCGAGGCCGAGCTCGTCGCCCTGCGGCGCGCGTGCTTCGCCAGCGAGGACTTCCGCGAGGGCGTCCGCGCGTTCGGCGAGAAGCGCCCGCCGGCCTGGCGCGGCCGCTAGGAGTTCGACCCACCGGGGGACGACGCTCCGGCCCGCAGGCCCGCGGCTTGTCCCGTGATCCGCGTTCTCGTATCGTTCGAGCGCATGGACGGCGGCGGCACCATCCGGGCGGCACGTGAGCGGCACGGGGTCTCGCAGCGCGGGCTGGCCGTCCGCGCCGGAACGAGCCAGGGCTACGTCTCCCAGATCGAGCGCGGCGAGGTGTCCCCGAGCGTCGAGGCCGTGGCGCGGCTCCTCGCCTGCCTCGGCGAGGAGGGGCGCATCGAGACCTCCCCGCTCCCGCCCGTCGCGGCCCCCGGCGGCCCGGACGCCGAGGGCCTCGAGCCGGGCCCGATGCTCGCCGCGCTCGCAGGGCGCGACGTGGGCCTCGTGCTCGTCGGGGCGCTCGCGGC
>JAOPZO010000068.1 GCA_025964065.1 Solirubrobacterales bacterium
GACGTTCGCGAGCGGCCTGGCCTCCGTGCTGGCCTGCGACCCGGACGTCGTCCTGGTCGGCGAGGTCGCCGAGCCGGAGACCGCCGCGCTCACGATCACCGCCGCGCTCGGCAACCGCCTGGTGCTCGCGGGGCTGGCGACCGACGACGCGCCCTCGGCGATCACCCGCCTGCTCGAGATGGGCGTCGCCCCGTACCTCGTCGCGGGCGCCGTTCGCTGCGTCGTCGCCCAGCGGCTCGTGCGCGCGCTCTGCACCTCCTGCCGCACCGCGATCCGCCTGGAGCCCGCCGCCCTGCACGCCGCGGGGTTCGCCGACGCGACCGACGCCGTCGAGGCGCACGCGCCCGCGGGCTGCTCCTCCTGCCTCGGCGGCTACCGCGGGCGCGTCGCGCTCTGCGAGGTGCTCGAAGTCACCGACGCGCTGCGCGAGCTCGTGCTCGCGGGCGCCCGGACCGCCCGCCTGGCCCAGGCCGCGGAGGCGAACGGGATGCGCCGCCTGCACGACGTCGCGCTGGCCCGGGTGGGTGACGGGACGACCTCGCTCGCCGAAGTCGTGCGGGTGCTGCCGCCGCGCGGCTGACGGCCGCTCAGCCGCCCGCGAGGACGACGTCGAAGCCCTCCGCGCGGAGGAGCTCGACGACGAGGTCGCGGTGGTCGCCCTGGATCTCGACGATGCCGTCCTTCACCGCGCCGCCGACACCGCAGCGCTTCTTCAGGCGGCCCGCGAGCGCCTTGAGCGCCGCGTCGTCCACCGGCACGCCGGCCACCGTGGTGACCGCCTTGCCGCGCCGCCCGCTCGTCTCGCGCCGCACCCGCACGCGGCCGTCGCCCTCGAGGCGTGCCTTCAGCGCGGGGTCCCTTGCCCTGCGCAGGTCCCCGTCGGAGGAGGAGTACACGCGGCGGGCTTCGTCGTCGCGGCGGGCCATGGGCGCGACGCTAGCGCGCTCCGGGCAGGAAGGGCCCGTGGGTGCGATCCGCATCGGGTGCTCGGGCTGGGTCTACCGCGACTGGCGCGGGGTCCTGTACCCGCCGGGGCTGCCGCAGCGCTCCTGGCTTGCACGGTACGCCGAGGTGTTCGACACCGTCGAGGTCAACTCGACCTTCTACCGCCTCGCCCGGCCCGGCGCCGCGGACGGCTGGCTCGCCGCCACGCCGCCGGGCTTCCTCTTCACCTGCAAGGGCAGCCGCTACCTCACGCACATGAAGCGGCTTCGGGACATGGCCGACGGCCTCGAGCGCTTCTACGGGGCGCTCGCCCCGCTGCCCGCCTCGGACCGCTGGGGCCCCGTCCTCTGGCAGCTGCCCGAGCGCGACCGCCTCGACCTCCCGCGGCTCGCGGCGGCGCTCGACACCCTGGCCGCGACGGGCCCGGCCGCCCGGCACGCGTTCGAGTTCCGCCATCCGTCCTGGTTCACCGACGACGTGCTCGAGCTCCTGCGCCGGCACGGGGCCGCGCTCGTCATCGGCGACCACCCGGAGCGCCCGTGGCAGCCCCACGAGCTCACGGCCCCGTTCACCCTCGTGCGCCTCCACTTCGGCGCGCGCGGTCGCCGCGGCAACTACGCCCGGCCGGAGCTCGAGGCGTGGGCCGACGAGCTGCGCCGGCTCGCCGAGGGGGCCGACGTGCTCGCCTACTTCAACAACGACTGGGAGGGCTTCGCCGTCCGCAACGCACGGGCGCTGAAGCGGCTCCTCGCTCCTACGCCGCTTCGCGCAGCGCGTCGATCTCCCGGTTGACCGACAGGCGCTCGAGCGCCCGGCGCTCGACCTCGCGGACGCGGTCGGCGGAGATCCCGAGCCGGCGCCCGGTCTCCGTGAGCGGGTGCGGGCCGTCGCCGCCCGCGATGCCGTAGCGGAGCTGCAGCACCTCGCGCTCCACGTCGGGCAGGCCCTCGAGCGCGCGCTTGATCGTGTCCTCGCGCATCCCGACGATGACCTCCTCCTCCGTCGAAGCCGCCTGGGAGGGCAGGAGGTCGCCGAGCGCCGACTCGTCGCTCTCCCCCACGGGCTTGTCGAGCGAGGTGACCGTGCGGGCGAGGTCGCGGATGTCCGCGAGCTGCTCGAGGGTGACCTCGGCGCCCGCGGCCACCTCCTCGTCCGTGGCGGGGCGGCCGAGCTTCGTGCCGAGCTCGCGCTCGACGCGGCCGACGCGCCGCTCGCGCTGGGAGACGTTCACGGGGATGCGGATCGTGCGGGCCTTGTTCTCGATGCCCCGCTGGATCGCCTGGCGGATCCAGAACGTCGCGTAGGTGGAGAACTTGAAGCCCTTGCGCCAGTCGAACTTCTCCACGGCGCGGATGAGGCCGAAGATGCCCTCCTGGATCAGGTCGAGCAGCGGCAGGTCGTGTCCCTGGTATCGGCGGGCGAGCGAGACGACCAGGCGGAGGTTCGCGTTGATCATCTGCTCCTTCGCGGCCTCGTCGCCCTCCTCGACGCGCTTGGCGAGCGCCTGCTCCTGCGCCTTCGTCAGCAGCGGGTAGCGGCCGATCTCGTTCAGGAAGAGCTGGAGCGCGTCGGTGGTGGAGCCCGCCCAGTCGCGGTAGCCGACCTTCGTGCCGCGCGTGGCCGATGCGGCGGGCGGCGGGACCTCCACGCGGGCGCAGTCGTCGGAGACGCTGAAGCCGGCGCCCTCGACGTACTCGTGGACGACGTGCGCCTCTTCGTCGTCGAGCTCGAGCTCCTCGCTCACCTCGGCGAGCTGGGACAGGTTGAGGCAGTCCTGGTCCTCGGCGCCCGCGATGATCGCGTCGATGCGGCCGCGGAGCTCGGGATCCAGGGTGGTCGAGTCGGGTGACGCCATGGGCTTCGGGTGCCCGTCCGCGGCGGCGAGCTAACGACGATGGCGCGCCCGGATCAGTCGATCAGGCGCTTCTGCATCCGGATGATCGCCAGGCGCCAGAGACCGAGGGCGAACACGAGGAGCGCCAGGAGGCGCAGCAGGTCCGTGCCGGGTTCGAACCCGAACACGCAGTGCCGCACGAGCTCGACGCAGTGGTGCAGCGGGTTGAACTCCGCCAGCACCTGCGCCCACCCGGGCAGCCCGTCGATCGGGAAGAACGTCCCCGCGACGAGGAACAGCGGCGTGAGGACCGCGCTCACGATGTAGTTGAAGTTCTCGATGGCCGAGACGAGCGCCGCGACGAGGATGCCGAAGCAGGCGAACCCGAAGCCCGTGACGAAGCCGACGAGCGGGACGAGCAGCATCCCGACGGACGGGTCGAGGCCGAACGCGATCGCGACGAGCATGGGCGTGCAGCCGTAGACGCCGGCGCGCAGGGCGATCCAGAGCGCCTCGGCCGTCACGAGCTCCTCGACGTCCACGGGAGCGGCGAGGATCGCGTCGTAGGTCCGTTGGAAGCGGTGCTTGACGAACGTGCCGAACATCGCCGGGAACGCGCTCGAGAAGAGCACCGCGGTCGCGACGGTCCCCGTGCCGACGAAGTCGACGTAGTCGAAGCCGCCGACCTCGGAGACGAGCGTGCCGAAGCCGAAGCCGAACGCGAGCAGGTAGATCGTCGGCTCGACCGTGCTCGAGAACGTCGTCGCCTTCCAGTAGGAGCCGAAGTTCACGACCTCCCGGAAGACGACGCCGCCGATCGCGGCGCCCTCCAGCCGGCGTAGGCGCTTGGTCGGAGCGGTCGTGCTCATGCGATCTCCTCGCCGGTCAGGTGGACGAAGACGTCCTCGAGGTTGGCGGCGCGGCGGTGACCCTCGCCGTAGTCGCCGTCCACGTGCTCGGCCTTCATGATCGCGACGCTGGTGCCCGTCCGCCGGGTGGCGTGGCCGGCCGTCCGCGCCTGCGCCTCGACCTCGGCGAGCCGGACGGGCGGGCCGTACACCTCGAGCACCTCACGGCCCGCGTGCTCGGCGATGAGCGCCCCGGGCGCCCCGACGGACACGGCCTTCCCGTGGCTCATGATCGTCACGGAGTCCGCGAGCCGCTCGGCCTCGTCGATGTAATGGGTGCTCATGAGGATGGAGGTGCCCTCGCTGCGCAGGCGGGCGATGAGCGCCCAGAGCTCCTGGCGCACCTGCGGGTCGAGCCCGACGGTCGGCTCGTCCATCAGCACGAGCCGCGGGCGGTGCACGAGCGCGCGGGCGATGAGGAGCCGGCGGCGCATGCCGCCGCTCAGCTCGTCGGCGCGGGCGTCGGCGCGGTCGGTCAGCGTCGCGAGCTCGAGCGCCCGGGTCACGGCGGCGTCGCGCTCGGCCTTGGGGACCCGGTAGAGCCGGGCGAAGACGCGCAGGTTGTCGCGGACGCTGAGGGTCGTGTCGAGGTTGTCGAGCTGGGGCACGACGCCCATCTCGGCGCGAGCCTGCTTGCTCTCGCCCGGGAGCTCGAAGCCGAGCACCCGCAGCTCGCCCGCGTCGGCGATCGCCTGCGCGGTGAGGAGCTTCATCGTCGTCGACTTGCCGGCGCCGTTCGGGCCGAGGAGCCCGACGCAGCTGCCCTCGGGGACGTCGAGGTCCAGACCGTCGACGGCGCGCAGCGCGCCGTAGGCCTTGACGACGCCGCGCAGCGCGATGGCGGGGACGGTGGACACGGCGGGCAGTCTCGCACGGGTATGTCACACCGTTCCCGCGCCGCGCGACTAGGCTCGCCGCCCTCATGGCCGACCCGCGCGATCCGCTCACCCGCCGCTCCTTCGTCACCGCCGCGGCCCTCGCGGGCGGCGGCGCCGTCCTGGGCGGCGCACCGGCGCGCGCCGCGACCCGCCGGAAGGCGCGCGAG
>JAOPZO010000094.1 GCA_025964065.1 Solirubrobacterales bacterium
TGCTCCCGTGGCGCCGCCGGCGCCACCATCGACCGCCGGGCCGACCCCACGCGGAGCCGTCCGGACCGGTCGGCAGCCTCGCGCGCGCGAGCGCACGTCAAGGTGGCGCCGAGCGGAATATGCTCAACGCTCCCATGGCCACCGCCCAGAAGAAGATCCGCGTCGTCGTCGCCAAGCCCGGCCTCGACGGCCACGACCGCGGCGCGAAGATCATCGCGCGAGCGCTCCGCGACGCGGGCATGGAGGTCATCTACACCGGTCTGCACCAGACGCCGGAGCAGATCGTCGAGACCGTCATCCAGGAGGACGCCGACGCCGTCGGCCTCTCGATCCTCTCGGGCGCCCACATGACGCTCGTCCCGCGCATCGTCGAGCTGCTGTCCGCGCAGGGCATCGACGACGTGCTCGTCACGGTCGGCGGGACCATCCCGTCCGACGACATCCCCGAGCTCAAGAAGCTCGGGGTCGCCGAGGTGTTCACGCCCGGCGCGCCCACCCAGGCGATCATCGACTTCATCCAGGGCGCCGTACACCGGAAGTAGGACCGAGCGGGCCCCGGCCCGATCGCACGAACCCGGCGCACGAGCCATGCGCCCGATTGACTCGTCAGTCAACTCCCCAGCTACACTCCGAAACCCCTTAGTCGAAGGAGCCGAATTGAAGATCTGCGTGCTGGTCAAAGAGGTCCCAGATGCTGCTGTCACCAAGCGCATCGACCCGTCCACGGGTCGCATGGATCGTTCAGGGGAGAAGAACCTGAACCCGTACGACACGCACGCCATCGAGGCGGCCATGCAGCTCAAGGAGGGCGGGGAGGTCCAGGTCGACGAGATCGTCGCCGTCTCCATGGGTCCCGTGAGCGCCGTGCGTGCGCTCCACAAGGCCGTGTCGCTCGGCGCCGACCGCTCCGTGCACCTGTCCGACCCCGCGCTCGCGGGCTCCGACGTCGCCGCGACGGGCTACGCGCTCGCCAGCGCGATCAAGAAGGAGTCCCCGGACCTCGTCCTGCTGGGTCAGCAGAGCGACGACGGCGAGTGCTACACGATCGGCGCCGTCGTGGCCGAGCACCTCGGCATGCCGTCCCTCACGCAGGTCGTGAAGATGGACGTCGAGGGTGAGGGCGTGAAGTGCGAGCGCCAGGCCGAGTACGGCTACGACACCGTCCAGGTGACGTTCCCCGCGGTCATCTCCGTCGGCGACGCGATCAACGAGCCGCGCTACCCGTCGCTCAAGGCGATCATGGGCGCGAAGAAGAAGCCGCTCGAGACCCTCGCGGCGGCCGACGCCGGCATCGATGCATCGATGGTCGGCGCGGACGGCTCGCAGGTGCAGTGCGGTGAGTTCAAGGCCCCGCCGCAGAAGGCCGCGGGCCAGATCATCGAAGACGAGGACACCAACGACACGGTCGAGAAGATCGTGGCCTGGCTCGACGAGAGGAAGCTGATCTAAGTGGCCGACATCCTGGTCTACGCGCTCCACTACGAAGGCGCGTTCAACAAGAACTCCCTCGGTGCCATCACCGAGGCCACGAAGCTCGCGGGCGAGACCGGCGGGAAGGCCCACGCGGTCGTCGTCGGCGAGGGCATCTCCGACGAGCTCGCCGCGACCCTGGGCGACTACGGCGCGACGAAGGTCTTCAAGGCCGAGGGCCCCGAGGGTCTCGCGCAGCCCGTCATCGACACGATGGCGTCGGTCATGACCGAGAACGGCATCGACTACGCGCTGTTCGGCGGTGGCCTCCTCGGCTTCGAGGTCGGTGCCGGCCTCGCCGCGCGCCTGCAGGCCGGCGTGACCATGGAGGTCACGGGCGTGCTCGTGGAGGACGGCAAGCTCGTCGCCGAGCGCCCGATCCTCGGCGACTCCGCGATCTCGCAGTCCCGCTACAAGACCAAGGGCATCATCATCGGGCGCCTGAACGCGTTCGAGGCGAAGGCCTCCGGCGGCAGCGCCGAGGTCGTCAACGTGACGGTCGAGCCGTCCGCCCAGGCGGCGCAGGCGAGCATCGTCTCGCGCGGCGAGCAGCGCGGCGCGGACGTCGACATCGAGGGTGCCGGCACGCTGGTCGCCGGTGGCCGCGGCCTCGGCAACGCCGAGGGCTTCGACCTCCTGCAGGACCTCGCGAAGGCGTTCGGCGGCTCCACGGCCGTCGCCGCGACCCGCGCGGTGGTCGACGCCGGCTGGTACCCGTACGCGGGCCAGATCGGCCAGACGGGCAAGACCGTCGCCCCGAAGCTCTACCTCGCGGCCGGGATCTCCGGCGCGATCCAGCACAAGGTCGGCATGCAGTCCTCGGAGAACATCGTCGCGATCAACAAGGACGCGAACGCCCCGATCTTCGAGTTCAGCGACCTGGGCATCGTCGGCGATCTGAACAAGATCGTCCCGAAGCTCACCGAGGCGATCGCCGCCAAGCGCGGCAGCTAAAACAAACCGCAGGAAGAGGAGTCCTCATGGCCGGTACCAAGACGGGAAACCCGTCCGCCCACGCGACGATCCCCGCCGCGTTTCCGCCCCCGGTGGACTCGCAGAGCGAGTTCATCAAGCGCGAACTGGACCCGGAGGACGAGCGCATCGAGGTCGGCGTGGCGATCGTCGGCGGCGGCACCGCCGGCCTCGCCTGCGCCACCCGGCTGCTCCAGCTCCTCGGGGACGACCCCGAGATGATGGAGCGGCTGGGCGAGGTGCCCGTCGCCGTCATCGAGAAGGCGAAGACCTGCGGCGGGCACAACCTGTCCGGCGCGGTCATGCGCACGAAGCCGCTCGAGGAGCTGCTGCCCGATCTGACCCGCGAGGACTGGCGCAAGGCCGGCTTCGCGTTCGGCGAGGTCGAGAAGGAGGGCGTCTACATGCTGCCCTCCTCCAAGGCGTCCGTGCGCATCCCCACGCCGCCGCCGTTCAAGAACCACGGCGCCGAGGTCATCTCGGTCGCGGCGCTGTGCCGCTACCTCGCGGCGCAGGCGGAGGAGGCCGGCGCGTACATCCTCACGGAGACCGCGGCCACCGAGCTGCTCGTGACCGACGGCCGCGTCCAGGGCGTCCGCTCGGGCGACAAGGGCCGCGGCAAGGACGGCAAGGAGCAGGGCAACTTCGAGCCCGGCGCCGACATCACCGCCAAGGCGACGGTGCTGGCCGAGGGCTGCTGGGGCCACCTCACGGGCGGCGCCATCAAGGAGTTCAACCTGGCCGAGGGCCGCGAGCCGCAGAACTGGGAGCTCGGGGTCAAGGAGGTCTGGAAGGTCGCCAAGCCGCTCGACAAGGTCATCCACACGATCGGCCCGTGGCCGCTCAAGCTGAGCACCAAGTACCACCACACGGGCGGCTCCTGGATCTACCCGATGAAGAACGAGAAGACCGGGGAGGACCTGGTCTCGATCGGCTTCGTCGTCGACCTCGACTACGCGGACGCCACCACGTCCGCGCACGACCTGCTCCAGGAGTTCAAGCTCCATCCGCTCGTCAGGAAGATCCTCGAGGGCGGCGAGCGCGTCGGCTGGGGCGCCAAGGCGCTCCCGGGCGGCGGCTACTGGTCGATGCCGAAGCTCTCCATGCCGGGGGCGGTGCTCGTCGGCGACGCCGGCGGGATGGTCAACACCACCGCGCTGAAGGGCGTCCACTACGCCATCAAGGCGGGGATGATCGCGGCGGAGAACATCTACAACGCGCTCAAGCGGGGCGAGTCGAGCTTCGAGAAGTACGAGGCCGACATCGAGGCCTCCATCGTCGGCAAGGAGCTGTGGGAGGTGCGCAACACGCGCCAGCCCCTCGCGCAGAAGGGCCTCATCAAGGGTGGCCCGCTCACGAACGTCCTCATCGCGACCAAGGGCAAGTTCCCGCCCGGCCGCATCTCGATGAAGGGCTCCGACGAGACCCCGATGTTCATCGGCAAGTCGAAGGACAGCTACCCCAAGCCGGACGGCAAGTACACGTTCGACAAGCTCTCCTCCGTCTTCATCACGGGCAACGCGACCCGCGACGACGCCCCGAACCACATCCGCGTGCAGAAGAACGTCCCGCGCGTGATCGCGGAGTCGTGGCGCTGGATGTGCCCGGCGGGGGTCTATGAGATCTCCGACGAGCAGCTCGAGGCGACCGAGGGGAAGCCGGAGGAGCACGTCGACGTCATCGTGAACTACACGAACTGCGTGCAGTGCGGCGCGATCACCGCGAAGGGCGGTCGCCTGACGACCCCCGAGGGCGGCGACGGCCCGCTGTACCAGCTCACCTAGCCGCGCTCCGGCGCGTGCAGCCGTCGGCGGGCGCCCCACGGGGCGCCCGCCGTCGTTCCGGGGCGCAACCTCGGCGCCCGTCCCGGGTTCCTGGGGGCCCGTGCGTCACCTGCTCCCCCTCGCCACCGTCCTCGCCGCGCTCGCCCTGCCGGGCTCGGCGGCCGCCGCAGCACTGCCGGCCCTCGGCGTGGCCGTCGCGTCCTGCGAGACCGGTCCGGGCGTGGGCGACCGTGCGGTGGGCTTCGGGGCGACGATGCCGGGGGCGCCCGGCGCGAGCGTCCTCGCGGTGCGCTTCACGCTCGAGCAGCGTCGGGGCTCCGGCGGCTGGAAGACGCTCAGGGTGAGGGGCTGGGAGCGCTACGAGCGCTCGGCCGACGACGCCACGGGCTTCGTCTACCAGAAGCGCGTCGAGCGGCTCGCGCCGGGCGCCTGGTACCGCGTGGTCGTGCGCTTCCGCTGGACCGGCGCGGGCGGGCGGCTCGTCAAGCGCGCGACGCGCACCAGCCGCGCCTGCCGCCAGCCCGACCTGCGGCCCGACCTCGCCGTGCTCTCCGTGACGCCCGAGGTGCTGGCGCCCGACCGCACCCGGTACGTGGTGCGGGTCCGCAACCTCGCACGCACCGCCGTGCAGGGCCCGGTGCGCGTGGGCCTCGCGGTCGACGGCGTCCCGCTCGGGACGGAGGGGGTCCCGCTGCTCACGGCGGGCGCCACCGCGGACGTCGTGTTCGAGGGCCCGGCCTGCCTGCCCGGCGGCAGCCTGCGGGCGGCCGTCGACCCGGACGACGACCTCGAGGAAGCACGCGAGGCCGACAACGTGCTCAGCCTCGCCTGCCCGGGCTGAGCCGTCCGTCCGGGAACCGGGGTGGGCGGCTACCATGGACGGAGCCATGAAGACCGACATCCACCCCACCTACACCGAGGCGCAGGTCACCTGCACCTGCGGCAACCAGTTCACGACGCGCTCCACCCAGGAGAAGATCAACGTCGAGATCTGCTCGAACTGCCACCCGTTCTACACGGGTCGCCAGAAGCTCGTCGACACCGGCGGCCGCGTCGAGCGCTTCAAGCGCCGCGCCGCCCGCAAGTCGGGGTAGCGCCACCCGCAATGCCCAGCGCTCCCGCGGGCGGCAAGGACGCCCCCGTCGGCGGCCAGGCCGTCCTCGAGGGGGTCATGGTCAAGGGCCCGTCCCGCTGGGCCGTCGCCGTGCGCGCTCCGACCCCGGAGCAGCGTGCGGCGCATCCGAACGGCCTCCCGCGCGGCGCCGCCGCGCTCGGCCCGATCGAGGTCACGCAGGAGCCGGTCGTCTCGCTCCTGCAGCGTCACCGCGTCCTCCGGCTCCCGGTGGTGCGCGGTGTCGTCGCGCTCGCCGAGTCCATGCGGATCGGCTTCCGCGCGCTCAACGTCTCCGTCAACACGACGATGGGGGACGAGGGCCAGGAGATGACCGCGGGGACCTGGCTCTTCGCGCTCGTGGCCGGCATCGGCCTCGCCGTCGGGCTCTTCTTCGTCATCCCGGTCGCGCTGACGTCGCTCGTCAAGGACGAGCTCGACTCCGCCGTGCTGTTCTGGCTCGTCGAGGGTGCGCTGCGGACCGCGATCTTCGTCGGTTACCTCGTCGCGCTCACCCGCCTGCACCACCTGCGGCGCCTGTTCGAGTACCACGGGGCCGAGCACAAGGCGATCGCCTGCCACGAGGCGGGCGCGCCGCTCACCCCGGAGAGCGCGCAGCGCTTCGGGCGCCTGCACCCACGCTGCGGCACGAGCTTCATGCTCGTCGTGATGGTCATCGCGATCGTGGTGCTCGCGCCCGTCGGCCTCCCCGCCTGGTACTGGCTCGTGCTCTCACGCATCCTCGGGGTGCCGCTCGTGGCGGGCCTCGCCTACGAGCTCATCCGCGCGACGGGCCGTCACCAGGGGGCGCCGTGGGCGCGTGTGGCGATGTGGCCCGGCATGCAGCTGCAGCGCCTCACGACGCGCGAGCCGG
>JAOPZO010000096.1 GCA_025964065.1 Solirubrobacterales bacterium
GGACGGCAAGGTGCCGGTGCTAGCTCGCCGCGGCGGCGGACTCGCGGTCGGCCTCGGCCTTGGCCTGCGCGTCCGCGGTGATGACGTTGACGACGCGACCGCGACGGTTCTCGGTGAACTCGAGGAAGCCCTCCGCCTTCGCGAACAACGTGTCGTCCTTGCCCATGCCGACGCCCTCGCCGGCCTTGAAGCGGGAGCCGCGCTGGCGGACGATGATCTCGCCGCCCGTCACGACCTCACCGGCGAACATCTTCACGCCGAGGCGCTGCGCGTTGGAGTCCCGACCGTTGCGGGAGGAGCCGAGGCCCTTCTTGTGCGCCATGTCTACTTCCCCTTGATGGAGGTGATCTCGATGCGCGTGAGCTCCTGACGGTGACCCGTCCGGCGCTTGTACCCGCGCTTCGGCTTGAACTTGAACACGCGCAGCTTGGGGCCGCGCAGGTGCTCGACGATCTTGGCGTCGACGGAAGCACCGGCGAGGCCGGCCTTGTCGAACACGGACTTGTCACCGGCGATGAGCAGGGGCTCGAGCGCCACGCTGGCGCCGGCCTCCTCGGGCAGGCGCTCGACGAGCAGGGTCTGGCCCTGTTCGACGCGGTACTGCTTGCCGCCGGTCTTGACGATTGCGTACATGAGTTGCCTTACTCGGAAGAAGATGCTTCGGCCTTGGCAGCCGAACGGCGCCGCCCACCTCTGCGGCCACGGCGCCGGGGCTTGGAGTCTACCGCGTCGTCCTCCTCGGAGCCGTCCGCTCCCACGGGCTCGCCCTCGTCGCCCGGATCCTCGTCCGGGAGCTCCTCGTCGACGGGCTCCTCGGCGTCCACGGCGGCCACGACGGCGACCGGCTTCTTCGCGCGGCTCCGGCGGGGCTTGGGCGCGGGCTTCGCGGGCTCGGGCTCCTCGTCCTCCTCGGGCCCGCCGACGAGGACGGCGACCGCGGAGGTGCGGCCGGCCTCCTCGATGCGGACGAGGCGCTTCGTGCCGACGAAGCGGCCGCCCTCCTCGACGCTGATGATGTAGCCGTCGATCTTCGCCACGGCGTCGTCGACGTTGTACATGTGGGGCTCGACGATCTGGACGAGCACCTCGTCGCCCTCGCGGAACGGCACGGCCTCCTCGAGGATGTCGTCGTTCGCGCCCTCCTTCACCACGTCGAAGTGGTCGAGCGGGAGCCCCTCGGTGCCCGTGAAGTGGAAGAACATCCCCGTCTCCGCCTCGAGCTGGTGGAGCACGCGGGCGCCCTGACCCGTGAACTCGCTCGAGACGCCCGGGTGCAGGCGCACGAGGAACGCCTCGACGCCGCGCGGCGCGCGGGCGGCGAGGTCCCGGAGCTTGCGCTCCGTCTCGATCGCGATCGTCGCCTCGGAGCGGATCACGCCCTCCCCCTGACAGGTCGGGCAGGGCCGCGACATGACCTCGCGGACGCCCTCGGTCACGTTCTGCCGCGTCATCTCGACGAGCCCGAGCTTCGAGATCTCGGCGGTGAACGTCTTCGTCCGGTCGTCGTCGAGCGACTTGCGGAGCGTCTTGAGCACCGCGTCGCGGTTCCGCGCGCGGGCCATGTCGATGAAGTCGATGACGATGATGCCGCCGATGTCCCGCAGGCGCAGCTGGTTGACCACCTCCTCGGCCGCCTCCAGGTTCGTCTTCGTGATCGTGTCCTCCAGGCGCGCCTGCTTGCCGCGGCCGATGAAGGAGCCCGAGTTCACGTCGATGACCGTGAGGGCCTCGGTGTACTCGATGATCAGGTAGCCGCCCGAGGGGAGGTCGACGCGCTTGGAGAACAGGCCGTCGATGGTCTTCTCGACGCCGTAGGCCTCGAGCAGCGGCGTGGAGTCCTGCCACAGCTCGACGCGGTCGACGAGCTCGGGCGCGGTGCGCGTGAAGAACGAGACGAGGCGCTGGTGCTGCTTCTCGTCGTCGACGATCGCCCGCTCGAAGTGGGCGGAGAAGATGTCGCGCACGACGCGGACCGAGAGGTCGGCCTCCTGGAAGACGAGGCCCGGCGCCGGGGTCGTGTCCACGCGGCTCAGGAGCACCTCGTGGAGCTTGTGGAGGTACTGCATCTCGCGCTCGAAGTCCTTGGCGACGGCGCCGTGGGCGGCCGTGCGGACGATCGCGCCGCCCGAGGGCATCGTGAGCGACTTGACCTCCTTGCGGAGGCGCTCGCGCTCCTTGTCGTCGAGGCGCTTGGAGACCCCGATCCCCTCGCCCGTGGGCGTGTAGACCATGTAGCGGCCCGCGATGGTGAGCTCCATCGAGATGCGGGCGCCCTTCGTCTTCAGCGGGTCCTTGACGACCTGCACGACGATCTCCTGCCCGGGCTTCAGCAGGTCCGTGATCTTCTTGCCGGGCTCGCCGTCGCGGCCGCCGCCCCCGCGCCCGCGGCGCGGGATCTCGACGCCCGGCAGCACGATCTCGTCCACGTGGAGGAACGCGTTCTTGTCCAGCCCGATGTCGACGAACGCCGCCTCGAGCCCGGGCAGGACGTTGTCGACCTTGCCCTTGTAGATGTTGCCGACGATGGACCGGTTGCCCCGGCGCTCGAAGTAGAGCTCCGCGACCCGGAAGCCGTCGGTCAGCTCGACCTTCTTCGTGCGGCCGCGCCCACGGGTGGTGGGCTTGTCCGCCGCGGCGCCGGGGGTCCCGGTCGCCTCCATCAGCGCGACGCGGGTCTCCCCGCGGTCGACGCTGACGAGCACTTGCTTCTTCAAGTCGATCAGTCCTTTAGGTGTAGCCGAGGACACGGCCCTTGCCGGCTGTGGCAGCGCGCCCTTGCGCGTGAACCGACAGCAGCAGGCCGATGGCCAGGAAGGTGGTGATCACCGAGGAGCCGCCGTAGCTCATGAGCGGCAGCGGGATCCCGGTGATGGGCATGATCCCGAGGTTCATGCCGACGTTGACGAAGACCTGGAACAGCAGCATCGCGAAGATGCCGCCGGCGACGATGGCGCCGAAGAGGTTCTTCGACAGCGTCAGCGCCCGCAGGGTCCGCCACAGCAGCAGAGCGTAGAACGAGAGCATGGTCGCGGCGCCGACGAAGCCGTAGCGCTCCGCCAGTGCCGCGGGGATGAAGTCGGTGTGGTTCTCGGGCAGGAACCGGTCGCGCGTCTGGGTCGCGGCCGCGCCGCGCCCCGTCTTCTCGCCCGAGCCGATCGCGATGCGCGACTGGTTCTGCTGGTAGCCCGCGTCGCCCGGGTCCCCCGAGGGGTCCAGGAACGCCGTCAGGCGGTCCTTCTGGTACGGCTTGAGCACCTCGACCCCCGCGGCCGGCGCGGCGACGAGCGTGATCATGATCGCCGTCAGGAAGAGCGCCCCGAGCGCGACGAAGTGCCGGCCCGGGACTCCCGCGACGAACAGGACGACCACGACGATCGCGATGTAGACCAGGGCCGAGCCGAGATCGGGCTGGAGCATCACGAGCGCCGCCGGGAAGAGGACGAGCAGCATCGTGCGCGCGGTGGTGTCCCGGTCCCCGAGGCGCCGCGAGCGGTCGACCAGGAAGGCCGACAGCACGAGCGTGACGAGGACCTTCCCGAGCTCGGAGGCCTGGAAGGAGAAGCCGGGCAGCTGGATCGCCAGGCGGGCGCCGCGCGTATCGGCGCCGAAGACGAGGATGGCCAGCAGCGAGACGATCAGGACGCCGAAGATCCCCCACTTGACCTCGCGCAGCCGCGAGTAGTCGAGCCGGGAGATCACGAGGGCGAGGACCGCGCCGATGGCGAAGTACACCGCCTGGCGCTGGAAGTAGAAGCCCTCGGCGTAGCCCGGGACCTTCACGGTCTTGAGCGTCACGAGCGAGCACGCGCAGATGCCGACGACGGCGAGCGCCATGATCCAGTCGAACGGGAGCCCGAGCGCGCTGCGGCCCAGGCCGGCGCCCGCGCCGCCGCCACCGCCACCGCGCGTGCGGCGGCCGGCCTCCTGCGAGGGCGGAGAGGAGAGCAACGAGCTCACTCCGTGTTCGCCACTGCCTGGAGCGGGCCGGGATCGCCCGTGTAGTACTGGGAGAAGATCTGGCGGACCAGGGGTGCGGCGCTCTCGGCGCCGAAGCCGCCGCCCTCGACGGTCGCGACGACCACGAGCGGCTTCTTGTTGCGCGCCGTCCGCGGCACGTAGGCGGCGTACCACGACTGGTCGAGCCCGGTGGCGGCGACTTCGGCCGTGCCCGTCTTGCCGTGGACGGGCCAGCGGCCGTGGTCCCACCCCGCGAAGACGCCGACGGACGTGCCGTCCTCCTCGGAGGCGGCCTGGCGCAGGCCCTCGCGGATCGCGGCCAGACCGGCCTCGGGGAGCGCCACGCGGCGGGCGGGCTTCGGCTTGAGCTTCTGGACGAGCTCGCCCTGCTCCGTCTCGATCCGCGCGCCGATGTGCGGGGTCGGGATCCGCCCGCCCGTAGCGATCGCGGCGTAGGAGAGCGCAACCTGCAGCGGGGTCGCGGTGAGGTCGCCCTGGCCGATGGAGAGGTTGACGTTGTCTCCCTCGGAGAACGGCCGGTCCGTGCCGTCGGCGATCCCGCACGAGCGCTTCCGCTCCTTCTTGCGGCAGTCGGCCTCGGCCTTGTTCTGCGCGTCGCGCTGCGCCCGGCTCGGGATGGTCCCGAGCGCCTCGGCGCCCGTGTCGATCCCGGTGAGGCGGCCGAAGCCGAGCCGCTTGGCCCAGGTCTGCAGCGCGCGACCGCCCTTGCGGTAGAGGCTCTGGCCGAGGAGGTAGTAGTAGATGTCGGAGGAGACCTTGATCGAGCGAGTCAGGTTGACGGGCCCGTAGGCCTGCGCCTTGGCGTTCTGGCGGCGGCCGCCCGGCCCCTCGCTCAGCTCGATGACGCCGTTGTCCTGGATCGTTCGCGCCGGGTCCGTGAGGCCCTCGGCGAGCGCCGCGAGCGCCGTCACCGGCTTGAAGGTGGAGCCCGTCGGATACTGCGACGAGGTGGCGCGGTTGACGAGCGGCGCGCCCGACTGCGGGCCGTACAACTCGCGCGAGCGCTTCGGCGTGAGCGGCCGGGCGGTCTCGTTCGGGTCGAACGTCGGCGCGGAGCCCATGGCGTAGACCTCGCCGTTCTCCGGGTTGAGCGCGACGAACGCCCCGGGCTTGCCCCGGCCCGCGCGGGCCAGCGCGGTCTGGGCGACCTTCTGGAGCTCCACGTCGATCGTCGTGCGGAGCTGGTTGCCGGCGCGGCCGCGACGCGAGACCGTCGAGCCGATGGGCCGCCCCGCGGCGTCGACGAAGATCCGCTCGAGGCCGTCCTGGCCGCGCAGGTACCGGTCGTAGGTCCGCTCGAGGCCGCCCTGGCCGACGATGGACCCCTGGCGGATGCCGCGGTAGCGCTTCGTCCCGACCTGCTTCGCGGTGATCTCCCCCACGCCGCCGAAGAGCTGGGCGCCCACGGACTTGTTCGGGTACTCGCGGAGGTAGAGCTTTCGGACCTCGAGCCCCGGGAAGTCCTTGCGGTGCTCCACGACGAAGTTGCGGACCGCGGGCTTCACGTCCTCCGTCAGGATGATCGGCACGAACGGCTCCTGGTAGAGCTGCGTGACCACGAGCTCCTGGATCTCCCGGACCGTGAGCCCCGTGACCTTCTGCATGCGCTCGAAGCGCGTGCGAAGCGCCGGCGGCGGCGCGGGCAGCGGGATGCGCGGCCCGCGGAACTGCGGCTTCTTCGCGGCGCGGCGGGCGCGGGCGTCGCCGTACTCCGCCGCCAGCTCGCGCTCCTCCTCGGGGATCTCGCGGGGGTCGAGCTGCAGCACGATCGCCTTGCGGTTCTCCACGAGCGGCTCGCCGTCGCGGTCGACGATGAAGCCGCGCGGGGCCTGCTGGGGCTGGGTGCGCACGCGGTTCTGGGTCGCCTCGGCGAGGAACTGGTCCCCCGAGAGCACCTGCAGGAACCACAGGCGGAAGAAGATGATGCCGAACAGCACGAAGGCGACCATCCCGAGCCCGGCCACGCGCACGGCGAGCTGCGGGGAGATGGGGGCGCGGCGGTCTGCGGTCGGCTCGATCATGGGCGGCTCAGCGGCGACAGCCCGCCCGTGGTGTAGGCCCGGCGCCGACGCCGGCGCGGGTCGTCGGGCAGGGCCGGGAGCAGGCCGCGGCGCACTCCAGCGTAGACGGGGAGGGCGACGAGGGTCGAGACCAGCGTGGCGACGACGAGCTGGCGGATGAGCTCGAACGAGACGGGCGCCTCCGCCCCGAGCAGGAACTGCATGAGCGCGAAGCCGAAGGCGGCGGCCGCGCTCGCGACCGCGCCGACCGCGAGCGGCACGAGCGCCGACTGGGGGTCGCGGAGCTCCCGCAGCCGCCCGGCGCCGTAGCCGATCGCGACGTAGACGAGCGAGCTGAGGCCGAGCGTCCCGATGAGCGCGGTGTCGATGAAGAGGCCGGCGACGAAGCCGAAGATCGCGGCGTTCACCGTGCCGGCGAGCAGCCCGACGAAGGCCACGACGAGCGGGACGACGTCCGCGTTCGTCCCGAAGACGGTGAGCTGGGAGACCGCGGAGACCTGCAGCAGGACGGCGAGCAGGCCGAGCGCCGTCAGGCGCAGCGCGAGGACGGTCGCCGTGGGCATCAGGAGCGGCTCGGGTCCATCTTCGTGATGACCTCGACGAAGTCCAGGTCGCGGACGTCGACGAACGGCATGACGTGGATGACCTGGCTGTCCGAGCCCGGGTCCTCCACCTCGGTGACCTTGCCGATCGGCACGTCGGGCGGGAACGGCGAGGGGAACTCGGGATCGCTCGTGCCCGAGGTGACGAGCGTGTCGTCCCTGCGGACGTCGTCCGTCGCCTCCGTGTCCTCCATCCGGAGCTCGCGCGGGGCGCCCGCGGCGGGGCGCACCGTGCCGGTGATGCCGCCCTCGGAGATCTTCACCCCGGCGCCGAAGTCGGCGTCGGTGACGAGCGTGACGAACGCGGAGTTCGAGGTGACGGTGTCGACCGTCCCGACGAGCCCGCGGCCCGTCACGACGGGGTGCCCGGGCCGGACGCCGTCGCTCGAGCCCTGGTTGATCTTCACGACCTGGTTGAGGACGTTGGGGGTGCGCCCGATGACCCGGGCCGCCACGAGCCCCATGTCCTGGATCTGCAGGCGGTCGTTGAGGTCGAGCAGGTCGCGCATCTGCGCGTTCTCGCGTCGCAGCGCCTCCGCGTCGACCTTGAAGCGGCGCGCCTGGGCGAGGTCCGCCCGGAGCTGCTCGTTCTCGCCCTTGGCGTCGAACGTGTCGCCGACCCAGCCCACGCCGTCGCGGACGGGCTTGAGCGCACGGCTCGCCCCCTCCTGCACCGGGGTGAGGACCGTCGAGACCCCGCGCTGGATGGCGCCGAGGCCGCCGCCCGCCGACTCGCCGAAGGAGGCGGTCAGGAGCAGCAGGGAGCCGACGACGAGGCCCAGGAGGACCGCCCGTCGGCGCCTGATGGTCTTGTCGTGCACTGGGGGAAGTACTCCGAAGTGGGGGTCGCGTGTCGCGGCATCGTTCGAGCGCCTAGTACCGGCGGGCCCGGTTGCGGCCGTTGCGCGAGGTCTTGTTGGCGCGGTGGATGACCTCGAACTCCTCGAGGGAGCGGCCCGAGCCCACGGCGACGCAGGTCAGCGGGGACTCCGCCAGGTGCGCGGGCATCTGGGTCTCCTCGCGGAGGCGCTCGTCGAGGCCCTGCAGCAGCGAGCCGCCGCCGGCCAGCATGATGCCGCGGTCCATGATGTCGCTCGCCAGCTCCGGCGGAGTGCGGTCGAGCGTCTCCTTCACCGCGTCGATGATCTGCGACAGCGGCTCCTCGAGCGCGGCGCGGATCTCCTCGCTCGTCAGCACGACGGTCTTCGGGAGCCCCGAGACCATGTCGCGCCCGCGGATCTCGGCCTGCACCTCCTCCTCCATGGGGTAGGCGCTGCCGATCTCGAGCTTCACCTCCTCGGCCGTCTGCTGGCCGATGAGGAGCTTGTACTCGCGCTTGGCGTAGTTGATGATCGCCTCGTCGAGCTCGTCCCCGCCGACCCGGATCGACTGGGAGACGACGATGCCGCCGAGCGAGATCACCGCGACCTCGCTCGTGCCGCCGCCGATGTCGACGACCATGGAGCCCGTGGGCTCCCCGACGGGCAGGCCCGCGCCGATGGCGGCGGCCATGGGCTCCTCGATGAGGTAGGCCTGGCGGGCGCCGGCGGAGAGGCAGGCCTCCTCCACCGCGCGCTTCTCGACCCCCGTGACCCCTGAGGGGACGCAGACGACGACGCGCGGGTGCGCCCAGCGGTTCTGGTGGACCTTCTGGATGAAGTGGCGGAGCATCTCCTCCGTCACGTCGAAGTCGGCGATGACGCCGTCCTTCAGCGGGCGGATGGCGGAGATGGTGCCGGGGGTGCGGCCGAGCATGCGCTTGGCCTCGATGCCCACGGCGTGGACCTCCCCCGTCCGGGAGTCGATCGCGACGACGGAGGGCTCGGAGAGCACGATGCCGCGGCCGCGGACGTACACGAGCGTGTTCGCCGTGCCGAGGTCGACGGCCATGTCGCGGCCGCCGAATCCGGTGAGGTAGCTGAAGAAGCCCATGCGGGAGGAGCGCTCGCGTGCAGCGGGGAAGGACCCCGGTGACTGCGGCCCGAGCGAACGGCGAGTGTAGCGGAGGGACGGGCCGCGCTCATCGGGCGACGGCGGTCGTGCAAGGCCGATTTCCCTGCTTCACGTGCCCTTCAGGTGGGCGGGGTCACAGGAGGTCGGGCGCGAGGTCCAGCAGGGCCGCCACCGGGAGGCCCACGACGTTCGCGTAGTCGCCCTCGATCCGCTCCACGAGCCAGGCGCCGCGCTCCTGGATCGCATAGCCGCCCGCGCGGTCCCGCCACTCGCCGCCGGCGACGTAGCGCTCGACCTGGCCCGGGGTGAGCGCGCGGAACGTCACGTGGGTCGTGACGACCCGTTCGCCGTGCGGGCGCAGCACGAGCCCGGAGACGACGCGGTGCGTGCGACCCGAGAGGCGGGTGAGCGTCGCGGTGGCGTGGGCGGCGTCCTCGGGCTTCCCGAAGACCTCGCCGTCCAGGGCGACGACGGTGTCCACGCCGAGCACCCGGACGCCCGGGGCCGTGTCGCGGGCGATGTGGTCCGCCTTCAGGCGGGCGTTCTCGAGCGCGACGTGCTCGGGGTCGCCGTGGGTGAGCTCCTCCACCCCGGCCGGGCGCACCTCGAAGGCGACGCCCAGCTGGGTGAGGATCGCGCGCCGCTGCGGGGACGCGCTCGCGAGGACGAGCGGCGGGGCCACGGCGCGGAGCGGGCTAGAGCTCGGGGAACCAGATGCCGGTCTCGCGGGCGGCCGACTCCGGGGAGTCGGAGCCGTGGACCATGTTCGTGCCGATCTCGATGGCGAAGTCGCCGCGGATCGTGCCCGGGGTCGCCTCGAGCGGGTTCGTGGCGCCGATGAGCTGCCGGGCCGCCTTGATGGCGTCCTGGCCCTCGAGGATGAGGGCGACGAGCGGGCCGCCCGTGATGAAGTCGACGAGCTCGCCGAAGAAGGGGCGCTCCTTGTGCTCGGCGTAGTGCTCCTCGGCCGTCTCGCGCGGGGTCGTGAGGTGCTTGAGGGCCACGATCGTGAGGCCCTTGCGCTCGAAGCGGGCGAGGATCTCGCCGGTGAGACCGCGCGCGAAGGCGTCGGGCTTGACGAGGATGAGGGTGCGTTCCATGGCGCGGAGCCTAGGGGGCGCCCGCCGTTCCACGCCGCGCGGGGCCTACTCCTCGGGCTCCTCCTCGTCCTCCGGATCGACCTCGCCGGCGACCTCGGTGAGCGCCGTGGCCTTCGGCAGCCGTGCCTGCGCCGCGTCGAGGCGGGCCCGCAGGGGCGCCGCCGTCTTGCCGACGACGGTGCGCTCGGCCGGGCCGAGCTCGGGCCACCGCTCGCGGAGCGAGGTGAGGATCGCGGCGGCCTCGTCGAGCCGGTCCCGGGCGGAGGTGTTGGCGCCCTCCTCGAGCGCCTCCTCCCCCGCCCCGACGGCCATGGAGGCGTCGGCGAGCTCCTTCAGGAGCGCGTCCATCAGCTCTCGGAGACCGCGGTCTCCTCGGGCAGGCGGCGACGCCGGCGCTTCGGGGGCGGCGTGACGCCCGGGATCGCGGACTCGCAGTAGGGGCAGAGCTTCCACTCGGGGTCGAGCGGCTTGGCGCACGTCCCGCACGGGTCCTTGAGCTTGCGCGTGCAGCTCGGGCACCGGAGGAAGTCCTTCTCCACCTGGTAGTCGCAGTGCGGGCACAGGAAGTAGTCGAGCTGGTGGAGGCGGGCCTCGGCGGCCTGCATCTCGAGCTCGCGCTCGCGCACGTCGTCGAGGTACTCCGGCGGCCGGACGATCATGTAGATGATCGTCCCGACGAAGGGGAACAGGCTCGCCGCGGTGGCGCAGCCGATCACGATGGGGTCCGCGATCCGCCGGCGCGCGTCGGTGTACGTGTAGTACACGAGCGCCAGGTAGACGAAGACGAGCAGAAGGATCAGCAGCTTGACGGCGAGGTTGAGGCCGTCGGAGTTGATCCCGAAGACTGCGATGGGGGGCGTCATGAGCACGGTGGAGCGTACTTCGTGGCCCTAGAGGAAGACCCTGCCGAGGACGTAGCCGATCGCGAAGAAGAGCAGGATGACCGTCGCGACGACGATCGCGACGGCGGCCATCATCTTCGGGACGCTCGGCCCGTCCTCGCTCACAGCATCGACCCCGGGCCGGCGCCGGCAGGGCGCTTGAGGTCCGCCAGGAGGTAGAGCGAGCCCGTCGCGAGGACCATCCCGTCGGGGCCCGCGAGCTCGCGCGCGAGCGCCAGGGCGGCCCGCGGATCGGGCTCCACGCGGAGGATCGGGCGCCCGAGCTGGGCCGCGAGCGACTGCAGGGTGGCGGGCGGCAGCGAGCGCGGGTTCGCGTTGGCGGTCGCGATCCCCTCGGCGCACAGCGGCAGCAGCTCGGAGAGCATCGCGGCGGCGTCCTTGTCGTCCAGCACGGAGAGGACGACCACGAGGCGGCGGCCATCGACCACCTCGGCCAGCGACGCGGCGAGCGCCGTGAACCCCGCGGGGTTGTGCGCGCCGTCGAGGATCGTCAGCGGGCGCTCCCCCACGGTCTCGAACCGCCCGGGCACGAGCGTCGAGGCGGCCGCCTCGGCCACGGCGTCGGGCTCGAGCGGGCGCTCGAGGAACGCCTCGGCGGCGGCGCAGGCGAGCGCGAAGTTCGTGCGCTGGAACGTG
>JAOPZO010000132.1 GCA_025964065.1 Solirubrobacterales bacterium
GCCGCGACGTCGCGCGCGGCCGTGAGGCCGAGGCGCGTACGGCGCAGAAGCGCGTCGCCGACCGTGCGGGCCTGCTCGTGCCGGGCGGCGTAGGCGACCTCGGCCAGGAGGTCCGGCGGGCGCCCGGTCCCGTCGACGACGGGCTGCGCGAGCTCCCCGCGCTCCTGGGCGATGAGCAGCACGTCGTGCGCGTGGTGCCCGTAGCGGCCCGCGAGCTGCGCGTACGCCTCGTCCGGCACGCCCTCGACCCGCGGCAGGTCCTCGATCGCGACGGCCTGGCCGAGCGGGATCTCGTGGGTGCGGCAGGGCGCGTCCCGCGCCTCGCGCTCCACGAGGCGGTCCACGGCCATCTTCGCCATCCGCCGCCACGTCGTGAGCTTCCCGCCCGTGATCGTGATCATGCCGCTCGAGGTCTCGTACAGCTCGGCCTTGCGCGAGATGTCCACGGACTTCTTCGGGTCGCCCGTGGAGATGAGCGGCCGGACGCCCGCGAAGGCGCCCGCGATGTCCGAGGGCTCGAGCGCCGTGCCGAAGTAGGCGTTCGTCGCGTCGAGGAGGTACGCGATGTCCTCGGGCTGCGGGGAGACGTGGTCGAGCGCGTGCGGGTCCTCGCTCGGCTCCACCTCGTTGTCCGTGGTCCCGATGAGGGTCCCGCCGAGCCACGGCAGGGCGAAGATCGTCCGGCCGCCGCCCGCGGGCAGGATCGCCCCCGAGAGGAGCGGCACCTGGTCGTGGCGGAGGGTGATGTGGGTGCCGCGCGAGGGCCTGATGACCGGCACCTCGGCCTCGTCGTGCAGCTCCTGCGGGCGCAGGCGGTCCGCCCACACGCCCGTGGCGTTCACGACGTTGTCCGCGTGCACGGGGAAGGCGTCCCCCGTCATCGCGTCGACGACCTGCACCCCGCGCGAGCGGCCGTCCGCGTCGAGCAGGTCGGTCACCTCGAGCCCGTTGCAGCAGACCGCGCCGAAGCGCTCCGCCTCCTGCAGCACGGTCAGCACGAGCCGCGCGTCGTCGGTCTGGCAGTCGTAGAAGAGGTAGCCCGAGGTCGGCCGGCGGCCTGCGAGCGCCGGGAGGCGCTCCACGACCTCCTCCCCCGAGATGACGCGGTGGCGGTCGGGCGCCCAGTCCGCGAGCCCGTCGCCGTCCGTGTCGGCGACCGCGAGAGCCCCGCGCTCCTCCTGCGGCGCGGCGCCGCGGCGGCCGCGGCGCGAGGAGATCTTGTCGACCGACATGACGTCGTAGAGGTTCAGGCCCACGCCCGTGAGCCGGTCCGGGCGCTGGCCGTCGAAGGCGGCGACCACGAGCGGGAGCGGCTTCACGAGGTGCGGCGCGAGCTTCACGTTGATCTGCCGCTCGAGCAGCGCCTCGCGGACCAGGCCCAGGTCGAAGTTCTGGAGGTAGCGCAGCCCGCCGTGGACGAGCTTGGAGGACCGGCTGGAGGTGCCCGAGGCGTAGTCGTGGCGCTCCACGAGCGCCACGGAGTAGCCGCGCGTCGCGGCGTCGAGGGCCACCCCCGCCCCCGTGATGCCGCCACCGACGACGACGACGTCGAAGTGCTCGGCGGCGAGGGCGGCGATGGCGTCTGCGCGGGTGATCACGTCCCCTGCAGTCTACGCCGGGCCCGGACGGCCCCCGTGCCAGGGGCCGCGGTAGCGTGCGGCCCGATGGAGCACTCCACGATCCTGTTCACCGGCTTCCCCGGCTTCATCGGCGGGCGGCTCATCCCGCGCCTGCTCGCGGATGCGCCCGGGGCGACCGTCGTCGCCCTCGTGGAGCCCCGGATGGTCGAGCGCGCGCGCACGGCCGCCGCCGCGATCGACCCCGTCCGGGTCGTGGTGGAGCCCGGCGACATCACGGATCCGCGGCTCGGGCTCTCCCCGGCCCGGTACGCGGAGCTCGCCGCGAGCACGACGCAGGTGCACCACCTCGCGGCGGTCTACGACCTCGCGGTCCCGCTCGCGATCGCCGAGCGCGTCAACGTCCTCGGCACCCAGCACGTCATCGCGTTCTGCCGCGCCGCGCCGCGCCTCGAGCGCCACCACTACGTCTCCACGTGCTACGTCGCGGGGAAGCGCTCGGGCCGCGTCATGGAGGGCGACCTCGCGGCGGGCCAGGCCTTCAAGAACCACTACGAGTCGACGAAGTTCGGTGCCGAGGTGCTCGTCCGCGCCTCCATGGCCGAGGTCCCGACGACGATCTACCGCCCGGCGATCGTCGTGGGCGACTCGCGGACGGGCGTCACCGCGAAGTTCGACGGCCCCTACTACCTCCTGCGCAGCATGCAGTCGCTCGGGCCGCGCGCGCCGATCCCGCAGACGGGGCGCGGCGACGCGACGTTCAACGTCGTCCCCGTCGACTTCGTCATCGACGCCATCGCCGCGGGCGCCGCGAGCCCCGAGGCCGTGGGCGAGACGCTCCACCTCTGCGACCCCGCCCCCGTCACCTCCGCGGAGCTGAACAAGACGTTCGCTCGGCTCTACGCGGGGCGCGAGCCGAGCTACCGGGTCCCGGCCGGCGTCGTCGACCGCGCGCTGAAGCTCGCGCCGGTCCGGAAGCTCTTCGGCGGCACCCCGCGCGAGTCGGTCGCCTACCTCAACCACCCCGTCTCCTTCGACACGACGCGCGCGGACGCCATCCTCGGCGCCGCCGGCCTGCGGTGCCCGCGCTTCGCGGACTACGCGCCCGCACTCGTGTCGTTCTTCCGCGAGCACCAGGACGACCCCGCCTTCGGCGCCACGCCGTAGCCTGCGCCGATGCCCGCCCCGCTCACCTTCACGCCGCTCTTCATGGAGCGCGTCTGGGGCGGGCGCGCGCTCGAGGAGGCCTTCGGCAGGCCGCTGCCCGAGGGCGCGCCGATCGGGGAGGCGTGGGAGCTCGTGGACCGGCCCGAGGCGCAGAGCGTCGTGGCCGCCGGACCGCTCGCCGGCACCGAGCTGCACGCGCTCTGGAGCTCCCCGGACCGCGAGCGCCTCTTCGGCACGCGCGCCCGGGGCGCCGGGAACCGCTTTCCGCTCCTCGTGAAGCTCCTGGACGCGCGCGAGACGCTCTCCGTGCAGGTGCACCCGCCGCCCGGCCTGGCCGGGAGGCTCGACGGGGAGCCCAAGAGCGAGTGCTGGTACGTCGCCCGGGCCGAGCGGGGCGCGCACCTGTTCGCGGGCCTGGCCGCGGGCGTGACGCAGGAGCGGTTCTCCGCCGCCCTCGACGCCGGCGAGGACGTCTCCGCGCTCCTGCACCGCATCCCCGTCGCCCCTGGAGACGCGCTCTTCATCCCCTCGGGCCGGGTGCACGCGATCGGCGCGGGCTGCCTCATCGTCGAGGTCCAGCAGAACTCGGACACGACCTACCGGGTGTACGACTTCGATCGCCCCGGCCTCGACGGGCAGCCGCGGGAGCTGCACGTCCCGGAGTCGCTCGCCGCGATCGACTTCGGCGACGTGGAGCCCGCGCTGCGTCCGCCGGGCGACGGGGTCGTCGCGGCCACGGACTTCTTCACGCTCACGCGCCGCACGCTCGGGGGGCCGGAGCGCGTCACGGCCCCCGGGGAGTGCGCGCTCGTGCAGGTCCTCGAGGGCGAGGCGCGCTGCGGCGCGGAGCGCTTCGGGCCGGGCGCCGCGTTCCTCGTGCCGGCGGACGCCGGCGACGAGCTCCCGGTCTCGGGCCCCGCGGAGGTCCTGGTGACCGAGCTGCCCTAGCTCGTGCAGGGCGGGACGGCGCGGCCCTGCACGCCGACGCCGCGCAGCCGCAGCAGCGCGCCCGCGGTGGCCACGAGCAGGTCGTCCTCCCCCGCGAACGCGACGCTCGAGACGAACTCGGCGCCCGGGACGTCGAGGCGCTCGCGCAGCTGCCCGTCCGGCGTGAAGCGTGCGATGCCGCCGCCCGGTCCGAGCGCGACCCACACGTCGCCCTCCGCGTCCACGGCGAGCCCGTCGGGCGCCCCGTCGGGCACCCGGGCGAAGACGCGGCGACCGCCGCCGTCGGCGTCGCAGGCGAGCACCTCGCCCGTGTGGAAGTCGCTCACGTAGGTCGTCGCGCCGTCGGGCGCGAGGCCGATCCCGTTGGGCCACACGACGCCCTCCAGGAACGGCTCGGGCTCCCCGCCGCGCCGTGGCGGCACGCGCCACACCTCGCCCGGAACGGGCTCCTCGCCCGCCCTGGGCCGGAAGCGGAGCGCGCCCACGAGGAGCGCGCCGTCGTCCGTGGTGACCAGGTCGTTGAAGCCCTTCATGCCGCCCCGCAGGCCGAGGAGCTCGCGGTCGTCCCCGCGGGCGCCGACCACGAGCACGTCCCGGCCCGTCACGACGATCCCGCCCTTGGCGTGCGGCACGAGGCCGCCGATCCCGCGGCGCCCCTCGAGGACCGCGTCGGCGCGCTTGCCGCCGGTCCAGCGGAAGACGCCGCCCGCGACGACGTCCGCGAACAGGACCCCGCCCTGCGCGTCCTCGCGCGGCCCCTCGACGAGCACCTGCCCGCCGACGAGCCGCTCGAAGCTCACAGCGCCTTGAGCTCCTCCGTCACCTCGGAGATCGACTTCTTGGCGTCGCCGAAGAGCATGGAGGTCTTCGGGTTGACGAACAGCGGGTTGTCGATGCCGGCGTAGCCCGAGCTCATGGAGCGCTTGAGCACGATGATCGACTGCGACTCGTCGACGTTCAGGATCGGCATCCCGTAGATCGGCGAGTCCGCCTTCGTGCGGGCGTCCGGGTTCGTGACGTCGTTGGCGCCGATGACGAT
The DNA here is from genome assembly GCA_025964065.1 of Solirubrobacterales bacterium. Taxonomy (GTDB): domain Bacteria; phylum Actinomycetota; class Thermoleophilia; order Solirubrobacterales; family Solirubrobacteraceae; genus Paraconexibacter. The sequence goes on from JAOPZO010000132.1 coordinate 4,732, forward strand.
GGAGACGTCCGTGCGGGGGAACTCCCCGTTGATGTCGTCCATCTCCTTGAGCTGCTCGTAGGGCACGTCGGCCTCCGCGAGCAGCACGTTCATGTGGCCCGGCATGCGGCCCGCGACCGGGTGGATCGCGTACTTGACCTCGACGCCCTTGGCCTCGAGGAGCTTCGCCATCTCGCGGACCGCGTGCTGGGCCTGCGAGACCGCCATGCCGTAGCCCGGCACGACGACGACCTGGCGGGCGTAGGCCATCTGGATCGCGACGTCGGAGGCGCTCGTGGAGCGGACCGTGCCGCCCGAGGCGCTCGTGGCGCCCGCGGCCGCCTCGACGGTGCCGCCGAAGCCGCCCACGACGACCGAGGTGATCGTGCGGTTCATGGCGACGGCCATCTGCTGCGTGAGGATCGTGCCGGACGCGCCGACGATCATGCCCGCGACGATGAGCGCGGGGTTGTTCAGCGAGACGCCCGCGGCCGCGGCCGCGAGGCCCGTGAACGCGTTGAGCAGGGAGATGACGACGGGCATGTCCGCGCCGCCGATCGGGAGCACGAGCAGCAGCCCGAAGATCCCGGAGAGGACGAGCAGCGCGACGATGAGCAGCTCCGCGTCCGCGCCGGCCACGATCGCCACGCCGCACGCGATCGCGCCGCCGAGCATCAGGACCTGGGCCGGCAGCTGCGCAGCGCCGAGGGTCCGGGACTTGCCGTCGATGAGCTCCTGGAGCTTCGCGAACGCGACGTTCGAGCCCCAGAAGGAGACCGAGCCGATGATCGCGGAGAAGACCGAGAAGAGCGCGACGTAGGTCGGGACCGTCGAGAACGCGCCGGTCGAGCGGAACTCCGCCCAGGAGATGAGCGCGACCGCGCCGCCGCCCACGCCGTTGAAGAGCGCGACCATCTGCGGCATCGCGGTCATCTTCACCTTGAGCGCCGCCGGGACCGCGACCGCGGTGCCGATGACGAGGCCCACGATGATCAGCACGGGGTTGTTGAAGTCGCCGACCAGGAGGGTCGTGACGACGGCGACGACCATGCCGGCCGCCGCGATGCGGTTGCCGCGCACGGCGGTCTTGGGGCCCGTGAGGCCGGAGAGCCCGTAGATGAACATGGCGAAGGCCACCATGTAGAGGACCGTCTTGAAGTTCGTGTCGGTGAGGATCGAGGCGAGGGTCATGCCTTCTCCTCCGTGTCGGCCTCGACGAGCTCCTTGGGCTTCGCCTTGAACATCTCGAGCATCCGGTCGGTCACGACGAAGCCACCCACGACGTTGATGGCGCCGAAGAGCAGCGCGATGAAGAGGATCACCTGGGTGCCGGCGCCGAGGTCGGCGCCCTCGGCCAGGAGGAGCAGGCCGCCGAGGACGACGATGCCGTGGATGGCGTTCGTGCCCGACATGAGCGGCGTGTGGAGCGTGTTCGGCACCTTCGAGATGACGGCGTAGCCGACGAACCCCGAGAGCACGAGGATGATCAGGTTCTGCACCAGGGGGCTCGCGGTGGAGCCCTCGGTCACGGCGAGGACGGTGGTCATGCGGATGCCTCCTGGGTCTGCTTGGCGCGCTCGTGGACGATCGCGCCGTCGCGGGTGACCGCGGCGCCGGCGATGATCTCGTCGTCCCAGTCGAGGGCGAGGGCGCCGTCCTCGCCGAGCATGAGCTCGATGAGCGAGGAGACGTTGCGGGCGTAGAGCTGGCTCGAGTGCTCGGGCATGTCGGCCGGCAGGTTGAGCGGAGAGACGATCGTCACGTCGTGCTCGACCGTGGTCTGGCCGGGGGTCGTGAGCTCGCAGTTGCCGCCCGTCTCCCCCGCGAGGTCGACGATGACCGAGCCGGGCTTCATGCCCTCGACCGCGGCGGCGGTCACGAGGCGCGGCGCGGCGCGGCCCGGGACCAGGGCGGTGGTGATGACGACGTCGAAGCCCTTCGTGGCCTCGGTGAGCGCGGCTTGCTGCTGCTCGCGCTCCTCCGCGGTGAGCTCGCGGGCGTAGCCGCCCTCACCCGAGGCGTCGATGCCGAGGTCCAGCCACTTCGCCCCCAGGGACTCGACCTGCTCGGCGGTCTCGGGCCGGACGTCGTAGCCCGTGGTCTGCGCTCCGAGGCGGCGGGCGGTCGCGAGGGCCTGGAGGCCCGCGACGCCGATGCCGAGCACGAGGACCTTCGCCGGCGGGATCGTGCCCGCGGCCGTCATCAGCATCGGGAAGAACCGCGTCGAGTGCTCGGCGGCGGTCAGGACCGCCTTGTAGCCCATGACGTTCGACTGGCTCGAGAGCGCGTCCATCGCCTGCGCACGCGAGATGCGCGGGATGGCCTCCATCGCGAAGGCGGTCGTGCCCTTGTCGCGGAGCGCGGGGATCGTCTCGCCCTTCGTGAGCGGCGCGAGGAACCCGACGAGGATCGAGCCCGAGGACAGGCGGGCGATCTCGGAGGGGTCGGGCGGTGCGACCTTGACGACGACGTCGGCCCCCCACGGATCGCCGAGCTCCGCCCCGGCGGCCGCATACAGGCCGTCCGGGATCAGGGCCAGCTCACCGGCACCGGGCTCGACGACCACGTCGACGCCCTTGGCCTTGAGCTTCTTGACGACTTCCGGGACGAGCGCGACGCGGCGCTCGCCAGGGGAGGTCTCCTTCGGGACTCCGAGGCGCATGAAGGCGCCGGAAGCTATCCGATCGGCGGGGCGAGCGACTGGACGCGGTGTCAGGAAAGTGCTGGACGTCCACTGGTTCACGACGTCAATCCATATGTGACACACACGTGGTCACGGGGTACGTTCGCGGCACACGGACCATCCGAATCGGGTCCGGGGCCGCCGGGGGGCGGCTCTTCCATTCGCGCAGACGTTGCGCCACAAGGCAGGGGAGAACATGAATCACAACCACCTCGGGAAGGGGTTGGCCGCCGGCGCCGCACTCGCGGCGCTGGCCGCATCCGCACCCGCGTCGGCCGCAGCGACGCCGGCCTTCACGTGCCGCGCGAGCGCGGCGTACCTCGAGCTCTCGGGCGCCACGCGCGCCGAGCCGCTCGTGGCCAATGGCATCACCGACGGCACGAACCCGGACCGCGCGGCGTGCGCGGACGACAGCGGCCTCATCGAGGCCGACGTCAAGATCCCGCCGGGCCCCGTCACGAGCCCGCAGATCCAGCTCCTCGGGCTGTTCGCCAAGACGGGGATCGACCCGGACGGCGGTCAGACCGCGGCGCAGACGGCGTCGGCCGAGGCCGGCGTCGCGCGCCCCGTGCGCATCGACCTCGGGGAGCTCCTCGTGACCGCTGACGTGGTCGAGGCGCAGACCTCCGCGAGCTGCGTCGGCGGCGTGCCGACGTTCACGAGCGACGGCGACGTCGTCAACCTCCGGATCAACGGCACGCCGGTCACCGGCCCGCTCAACGACTCCCGGGTCATCGAGATCCCCGCGCTCGCGAAGATCTCGCTGAACCAGGTCGTGCAGGATGACGCGGGCGACGTCCGCGGCATCGAGCGCCGCGCGCTGCAGGTCGACCTGCTGAACCTCCCCGGCCTGCCGCCGGTCGCCCGCGCGGTGGTCGGCGAGGCGAAGTCCGGCAGCACGGGCGCGGTCTGCGCCCCGACGCCGACGGGCCCCACCGGCCCGACGGGGTCCACGGGTGAGACCGGCGCCACGGGCTCGACCGGCGCCACGGGGGCGACCGGGGACACGGGGGCGACCGGGGACACCGGCGCGACCGGTCCGGCCGGTCCGACGGGGCCCGCCGGCCCGACCGGGGAGAGCGGCGCGACCGGCCCGACCGGGGAGACCGGCGCGACCGGCCCGGCCGGCGCGAGCGGCCCGACCGGCGCGACCGGCCAGGACGGGACCGACGGCACGAACGGGAAGGACGGCACGAACGGCAAGGACGGCACGAACGGCAAGGACGGCAAGGACGGGAAGGACGGTGTCGGCACCCCCGGCCCGGCCGGCCCGGCGGGTCCCGCCGGCGCGACCGGCCCAGCCGGTAGCTCCGCCCGGGTCGGCAGCGTCGTCCAGGCGTCCTCCATCCCGCTGAACCAGCGCCTCCTGCGGATCGACTCCCGCAGCCTGCGCCTCGGCAAGAGCGGCCTGAACTCGCAGCGGATGCGCGTGAAGGTCTACTGCAAGCCCGTCGCCGCGACGTCCTGCGCCGGGACGCTCAAGGTCCGTTCGGCGGAGAAGGTCAAGTCCGGCCTCACGAAGTCCGCCGCGATCAAGCGCGTCACGTTCGGCTCGGCCGAGATCCAGCTCCCGCGCCGTGCGGTGGGCTACGTGAAGCTCCCGGTCGAGCGGCCGAAGCAGCAGCTGCTCAACCAGAAGCTCAAGTCCCTGAAGGTCGTCATCTCGGCGACCGTCATCGATGGCACCGGCAAGCGCCAGGTCATCGAGCGCACGGTCACCCTGCGCGGCTGATCCCCCCGGCGCCGGGGCCCGGCGGAGCAGCACGCTCCGCCGGGCCCTGCCGGAACCTCAACCCAGGCAGCGGCCGGCGCGCAGCGCAGCGCGCCGCGCCGCGCCCAGGCGGGAGCCCGAGGACGCCGCCCGCGCCCTCGTGGTGCGGGGCAGCACCGGGAACGGGCGCTTCGCGAAGGCCGTCAGCGCCTGCGCGGTCACCCACACGGGCGTCTGACGCGAGGTGCGCGAGTACTGCACCGAGCCGTCCGGGGCCGTGAGCGACTGCAGGTAGCCGAGCGGCGTGCGCGAGCCGTCACGCCGCACGCCGGACACGTCGCGGCCCGCCGCGACCAGGCCCTGCACCGCCCAGGCGGTCGACTGGCTGTTCGAGCTCCCGCCCGGGGAGAGCGGGAAGCCGCCGTCGGCGTTCTGCCGGCGGGCGAGGAAGCGCGCGCC
>JAOPZO010000141.1 GCA_025964065.1 Solirubrobacterales bacterium
GGCCGCCGGCGTCACGGACGGCCCGCGGCTCGCGGCCGCCCGCCGGGCGGTCACCGGGAGCGCCGACGCGCTCGGCCAGCTCATGGCCTCCGTGCACGGCGAGGACGCGGGGAGCCGCTTCGGCGACCTGTGGCAGGACCGCGCGACGGCACTCGAGGCGTACGCGACGGCGCAGGGCGCGGACGACCCGGCCGCGGCGGCGACCGCCCTCACCGCCCTCACGCGCGTCCGCGCGGGCATCGCCGGGCTCCTGGACGAGGTCGACCCCGACGGCGCCGCCCGCCCGCTGCAGCGTGCGCTCGCCGCGCAGGCCGACGCCGCCACGGCGACGGTCCGCGCGATCGTGGCCCGCTCCCCGAAGCTCGGGCCGCGCCTGCTCGACGCGGCCCGTGCCTCACGCGAGGTCGGTCGCGCGCTCGTCGTCCGCTTCGCCACGCGCTTCCCCAAGCGCTTCCCCGCCTCCTGAGGCGCGATAGATGGCGATCTCCCGCCGCGCCGAGGGGTGGATGCGGTGCCCGGAGCGGCGCATCCCGAGCTTCTCCGCCACCCGGATCGAGCGGGTGTTCTCGGGGAAGATCGTCGCGATGACCTCGGCGAGGGCCAGCGGCCCGAACGCGTGGGCGAGCGCCGCGCCGCCGGCTTCGGTCGCGTAGCCGCGGCCCCACGCATCGCGCGGGAGGCGCCAGCCGACCTCGACCGCCGGCAGCACGGCGGGCAGGAACCACGGGACGGCGAGCCCGGCGAAGCCGACGAAGGCGCCGCCCGCGCGCTCCTCCACCGCCCAGAGGCCGAAGCCGCGGGCGCGCCACTGCTCCTCGATCCGATCGACGAGCTCGTCGGAGGCCGCGCGCGGCATCGGACGCCCGTCGCCGATCCAGCGCACGACCTCCGGGTCGGCGTTCAGGGCCGCGAACGCCGCGCGGTCTCGCGGCGCCCAGCCGCGCAGCACGAGGCGCTCCGTGTGGACCTCCGGCACCGGCATCGCGGCGGACGCTACCGCCGCGCCGCGCCCTCCCCAGGGGCAGGACCTGCCGTCGTAGGCTGTGCTCCATGACCACCACGGAGCTCGAAGACGTCGCCTGGAACCTGGACGACCTCGTGGGCGCGGACGGCCCCGCGGGCGTCGACCGGCTGCTCGACGAGGGTGCGGAGCGGGCCGCCGCCTTCAACGCCGCGTACGCCGGGAGGGTCGCCGACCTCGACGGCCCAGGCCTCGCCGGCGCGATCGCCGAGCTCGCCGCGATCTCCGACGCGATCGGCCGCGCGGGCAACTACGCCTCGTTGCGCTTCTCGACCGACACGGCCGACCCGGTGAACGGCGCGCTCGTCGCGAAGGTCCAGGAGCGGGGCACCGCGATCGAGACGCAGCTCCTCTTCTTCGACCTCGAGTGGGCGGAGGTCGACGACGCGAAGGCCGACGAGCTCCTGCAGGCCGACGGCCTCGAGCAGGCCCGCCATCACCTGCGCTCCATCCGCCGCTACCGGCCCTACCTCCTGAGCGAGGAGGCCGAGACGATCCTCGCCGAGAAGAGCCAGTCCGGCGACGCCGCCTGGAGCCGCCTCTTCTCCGAGCTGACGAGCGCGATCGAGGTCGAGATGCCGGGCGGCACGGTCGCACTCGACGTCGCGCTCTCCCAGCTCTCGAGCCCGGACCGCGAGGTCCGCCGCACGACCCAGGAGGCCGTGACGGTCGCGCTGCAGCCCGGCCTGCGCACCCGGGGCTACATCTTCAACACGCTGCTGCTCGACAAGTCCGTCGACGACCGCCTCCGCGGCTACCCGAGCTGGCTCTCGAGCCGCAACCTCTCCAACGAGGCGACGGACGAGTCGGTGCAGGCGCTCGTGGACGCGGTGAAGGGCTCGTACGACCTGCCGCAGCGCTGGTACACGCTCAAGGCCAAGCTGCTCGGCATCGACCGGCTGGCGGACTACGACCGCGCCGCCTCGGTGGCCGAGGTCGACGAGGAGATCGGCTGGGACGACGCGCGGGACATCGTGCTCGGCTCCTTCGACGCCTTCTCCCCCGTGCTCGGCAACACCGCCCGCCGCTTCTTCGACGAGCAGTGGATCGACGCGCCCGTCCGGCCCTCGAAGCGCGGCGGCGCGTTCTGCGCCTACACCGTGCCGAGCGTCCACCCGTACGTGCTCCTGAACTACACGAGCAAGCGCCGTGACGTGCTCACGCTCGCGCACGAGCTCGGCCACGGGCTCCACGCGGCGCTCGCCCAGGGGCGCGGGCCGTTCGAGCAGCACACGCCGCTGACCCTTGCGGAGACCGCCAGCGTGTTCGGCGAGACGCTCGTCTTCAAGCAGCTCCTCGACGCGGCGACGGACCCGGCGAGCCGGCTCTCGCTGCTGGCGGAGAACATCGAGGGCTCGATCGCGACCGTCTTCCGCCAGACGGCCATGAACCAGTTCGAGGACCGCACGCACACCGCGCGCCGCACCGAGGGCGAGCTCTCCGTCGAGCGGATCGGTGACATCTGGGCCGAGACGCAGCGCGAGCTGCTCGGCGACGCCGTCGAGGTCACGGACAACTACAAGACGTGGTGGAGCTACGTCCCGCACTTCATCGGGACCCCGGGCTACGTCTACGCGTACGCCTACGGCCAGCTTCTCGCGCTCTCGGTGTACGGCCAGTACCTCGAGCGCGGCGACGAGTTCGTGCCCGCGTACGTCGAGCTGCTCTCCGCGGGCGGCTCGAAGTCGCCCGAGGAGCTCGCCGCGATCGCCGGCCTCGACCTCACGGACCCGGGCTTCTGGCAGTCCGGCATCGAGCTCGTCCGCGGGCAGCTCGACGCCGCCGAGGCCGTCGCGGACGAGGTCATGGCGAGCCGTTGACGTTGCGATGATGGGGGGCATGGAGAATGACCCCCGCGTGACGCTCCCCGGCGGCTGGCTGCCGCCGGGCCAGGCCGCGCCGCCCCCG
>JAOPZO010000148.1 GCA_025964065.1 Solirubrobacterales bacterium
CGCGGCGACGGCGGCCGCGACCTCCTCCGAGGTCGCTTCCCGGAACGTCGCGCCCTCGGCGCCGCTTGCGGGATCCAGGGCCTTGAACGTCGTCGGCATGGGCGCTACGGTACCACCGGTATGGCAACCGAACCGGAACATGCTGAACCGCTCAGTTCAGCAGACCAGTCCGCGGCGCCGTGGGGCGCGCCGGTGATCCGCCAGCGCTACGAGCAGATCGCCGACCACCTCGTGGAGGACGTTCGCGCGGGCCGCCTGCGGCCCGGGGACCGGCTGCCCGGCGAGCGCGAGCTCGCCGGGCAGCTCGGCGTGGGCCGCGCCTCCGTGCGCGAGGCGCTCGGCTTCCTGCAGGTGCGCGGGATCATCGAGACCCGCCGCGGCTCGGGCTCCTTCGTCGCCCCCGAGGCGACCGCCATCGTCGTCGAGGCTGCCGCGCTCACCGGGCGCGTGCCCAGCGCCGACTCGAGCCCGATGGCGCTGCTCGAGGCCCGCGAGGCGCTCGAGCCCGCCATCGCCCGCCTGGCCGCACAGGCCGGCGACGTCGGCCCGGAGCTCGACGCGCTGCTCGAGCTCATGGACGCCTCCTCCGACCCGGAGGACCCCGCCCAGCGCCGGGTCTGGAGCGACGCGGACCGCGACTTCCACCGCGAGGTCGCCGTTGCGACCCGCAACCCGATCCTCGCCGCCGTCGGCCTGCACGTCGCGGAGATCATGGACCAGCCGCTCTGGCAGCGGCTCCGGGACGACGCGATCGCCATCCCCGGCCGCACCGCGCTGCAGCTCGCCGAGCACCGCCTCATCGCCGCGACCATCGCCGAGGGCGACGCGGACGCCGCCGAGGCGCTCGCCCGCCGGCACGTCACCCGCACCCGTCACTACATGAACCTCGACTGAGGACCGCCCATGCACTTCCCCGGGATCATCCCCGCCGTCATCACCCCCTTCACCGCCGAGGACGCCGTCGACGTCGCGGGCCTCCGCGCGAACACCGCGCACGTCCTCGCCCACGGCGTCCGCGGGCTCGTCGCCACGGGCACGATGGGCGAGGCCGGCCAGCTCTCGACGGACGAGCGCCGCGCCGTCGTCGAGGCCGTCGTGGCCGAGGCCGCCGGGAGCGTGCCCGTGCTCGCGGGCGTCTCGGCCGGCTCCACCGCCGCCGCCGTCGCGAACGCCGTGCTCTCCCGCGAGGCGGGCGTCTCCGGGGTCATGTGCCTGCCGCCGCTGAACTACCGTGGCCGCGTGGACGAGTACGTCGCCTTCTACCGGGCGGTCGCCGAGGCGGCCGGAGTGCCGATCATGGCCTACAACAACCCCGAGGCCACGGGCTACGACTTCACGCCCGAGCTCATCGCCGCGGTCGCCGCCGAGGTCCCGGAGATCGTCGCCGTGAAGGAGTGCTCCGGTGACGCGCGCCGCATCGCGCGGCTCGTGAACGACACGGACCTCGAGATCCTCGTGGGCGGCGACGACTGGGCGCTCGAGGGCTTCGCCACCGGCGCGGTCGGCTGGGTCTCCGGCGTCGCGAACGTCGCGCCCGCGGAGTGCGTGCGGCTGCAGGAGCTCGTCGAGCAGGGCGAGCTCGCCGAGGCGCGCGCGGTCTACCGGCGGCTCCTGCCGCTCGCGCGCCTGGACATGACGCCGAAGCTCGTCCAGTACTTCAAGGGCTCGCTCGACGCGGCCGGGCTGCACGGCGGCCCCGTCCGCGGGCCGCGCCGGCCGCTCGACGAGGCCGAGCAGGCGCTCCTCCGCTCCGCGGTCGACGCGCTCGGGCTGCACGCGACGGCGTGAGGCTCACCCGCCTGGTCACCGCGGTCGACTCCCACACGGAGGGGATGCCGACGCGCGTCGTGACGGGCGGCGTGCCCGCGCTGCCCGGCGCGACGATGCTCGAGCGCAAGCTGCGCTTCGAGGAGGAGCGCGACGACCTCCGGCTCCTGCTCATGCGGGAGCCGCGCGGCCACGCGGCCATGAGCGGCGCGATCCTGCAGCCGCCGCTCCGGGCCGACGCCGACTGGGGCGTGCTCTTCATCGAGGTCAGCGGGCTGCTGCCCATGTGCGGGCACGGGACCATCGGGGTCGCCACGGTGCTCGTGGAGACCGGGATGGTCGAGGTGACCGAGCCGGAGACGGTCATCCGGCTCGACACGCCGGCCGGGCTCGTCGAGGCGCGCGTCGCCGTACGGGACGGGCACGCGACCGCGGTGACGCTCCGGAACGTCCCGAGCTTCGTGGCGGCGCTCGACGCGATCGTGGACGTCCCGGGCTACGGGACGCTCACCTACGACATGGCCTTCGGCGGGAACTTCTACGCGCTCATGCCCGCCGCGGCGATCGGGCTCGAGGTGCGCCCCGAGCACGCGGACGCGTTCATCGCCGCGGGCGCCGCGGTGCGGGAGGCGATCGACGCGGTCGCCCGCCCCGTCCACCCGGAGGACCCGCGGATCGCGGGCTGCCACCACGTCGTCTTCCACGAGCCGGGCGCGGACGGGGCCGACGCGCGAGCGGCGACCTCGATCCATCCGGGCTGGC
>JAOPZO010000169.1 GCA_025964065.1 Solirubrobacterales bacterium
GAGGCCGAGGCGCCGAGCGGGCCGCTTCCGCGGCGCGCCTCCACGACCAGGCGCACGCGGCGCCCGACGTCGGCGGAGGTGGTGGCGTAGCTCGGCGCGCCCGCGCCCGGGATGGGCGCGCAGCCCGCGCCGGCGGCGTCACAGCGCTCCCAGCGGTGGGTGAACGCGAGGCCGTCCTGGTCCCACGTGCCGTCCGAGGCGCGGCTCAGCGTCGTGCCCTCGGTGACGGGGCCCGCGGGCGTGGTGGTCGGCGCGACGGTCGCCTGCGGCGCGGTGGCGTCGGTGGCCGCCGTGACGCCGGTGGCGTTCGTCGTCTGGGCGGAGTCGAAGCCGCCGGGCCCGGAGAGCTCGACGATCGCGCGCAGGAACGTGCCGACGTCCGCGGGGGAGGCCAGGTACGTCGCGTCGGTGGTGTCGTCCCCCGTGACGGGCTCGCACGGCCCGGTCGTGGCGGTCGGGCAACGGAACCACCGCACGTCGGCGTCCAGGGGCTGCGCCCCCGTCGCGGTCCAGGTCGCGCGGACCGTCGTCCCGGCGGGCACGGAGCCGGTCGGTGCGACCGCCGGCGGGGTCGTGAAGGCGGTCGGCTCCGGCGGCGCGTAGGCCTCGATCGTCGCCGCGGCCGCGGTGGCGGTGAACGTGCCGCTCGCGTTCGTCACGACCACCCGGAGGTGCCGGTCGGCGTCGGCCGGCGTGACGGTGTACTCGCGCCCCGTCGCGTCGGCGATGTCGGCGCACCCGGCGCCGGCGGCGGGCGCGGACGGGTCGTGGGCCGTGGTGCAGCGCTGCCAGCGCCGCGTCACCACGCCGCCGTAGTGCCAGGTCCCGTCGAAGGCGGTGAGGGTCTCCCCGACCGCGACGATCCCGATGCCGGCGTCCGCGACCCGCGGCCGCTCGGCGTTCACCGGCAGGCGCGCGTCGCGGGCGTCCCAGCGCGCGGCGGTCCAGGCCGTGTCGTCGCTGGACGCGGCGGCCCCGACGGCGAGCGCGAAGCCGTCGTCGGTCGCCGCGAGGTCGTGCACCCACGAGGGCACGCCCCCGCGCGCGATCCCGTCCACGCCGAAGCCGGGGTCGGCGGCGAACGGCGCGTCCTCGCCGGTGAAGCGCACGAGCCAACCCTCGCGCTGCCCCGGGCCGGTTCCGTCGTGGTCGACGTTGCGTCCCGCCGCGTGCAGGGCGCCCTCCACGAGCGCCAGGGCCTCGAAGGCCCGGTCGCCGTCCTGCCCGGCGTCCACGAGCGCGACGCCGTCGGCGTCCCCCGTGTCCGTGAGCCGCGCCACCGCTGCCTGCTGGCGGGCGGGGAACGGGTCGTCGAGCGGCGTCACGCCACCCGCGACGGCCACGCCCCCGCCGGGGAGCGCCAGCACGGCGGTCCCGTCCTCGGCCACCGTGCCGTCCGCCGCGCCGGGCTTGAAGCGGACGATCGCCACGCCGTCGTCGGTCGGATCCCCGGGATCGGCGTCGCCGAAGGCCGGGTCCCGCGTGCCGTCGTCGGCCAGTCGGTGGACGGCGGCGCGCTCGAGGGACCCGGACGGGACGAGCTCGTCGAGCACGAGGGCCTTGCCGCCGGGCGCCGCCGCGACGTCCGCGACCTGCGCGAAGGACGCGTATCCCGAGGGCGGCGCCAGGAGCGTCGTGCCGGAGCGCGTGCCCCAGGCCGCGTCGAGCGCGCCCGTGGCCGGGTCGTGGGCGGCGACCGCCGAGGAGTAGGAGTACGAGGAGGACTCGGTGAAGTCCGCGTGGGCGCTCACCGCGGCGGCGACGACGGCGCGGCCGCCGACGAGCGCGAGCGCCCGGCCCGAGACGCCGTATCCCGAACGCACCCCCCCGTCGACGGGCACGTCGCGGAACGCGTCGTAGCCCGTCTGCACGAGGCCGTCGCCCGAGAACGACGTGTCCGGGGTGCCGTCCGCGTTCGCGCGGAAGAGGACGTACTCGCCGTGGCCGGCGCCGTCGGACACCCCGCCCGCGAGCACGAGGACGTCCCCGTCGGGCAGCGCGACCGCGTCGTGGGCGACCGTGCCGACGGCGGCCGGCAGCAGGACGAGCCCGTCCGGGCCGAACGACGTGTCGGGAGCGCCCGTGCTCGTGGTCCGCAGGAGCGCGACGCGGTCGATGCGGTCGCCGTTCGGGTCGAGCGCCTCGGTGCGGATCGCGCCGACGAGGAGCGCGCCGCCCCCGGGCTGCGGGAGCGCGGCGACGGCGCCGTCGGACGGGCTCCCCGGCGCGGTGTCCAGCCCGTAGGTCCGTGCGCCGTCCTCGCCGAAGGCCGAGTCGCGGTCCCCGGCTCCGGCGACGGCGGTCGCGGGCAGGGCCAGGCAGCCGAGGAGGGCGAGGGCGAGGCAACGGCGGGCGTTCATGGTGGCTCCAGGGCGCCTGCGGCGCGGGGTCGTCGGGCAGTCGGCCACCCGCCGAGGCACGGGGGTCGACCGGTTCCCGGACCATCGCACCGCCTCCCGGGGGGGACCACTGGGTGACCCCCTAGTCTTCTGCCCGGTGTGCCGGAGCCGGCGCGTCAGCAGGCTCCGTGCCCCCGCCCTCGCCCCCTCACCTCCTCGAACGCGAGACCGAGCTCGAGACGCTCGCCGGCCTCCTCCGCGCCGCGCGCACGGGGACCGGCCGTCTCGTCGTCGTCGCCGGCCCGCCCGGCGTCGGGAAGACGCGGCTGCTGGCGGCGGTCCGCGCCCGCGCGAGCGGGATGACCGTGCTGACCGCGCGCGGCCAC
>JAOPZO010000192.1 GCA_025964065.1 Solirubrobacterales bacterium
CTACGGCCAGCGGCCCGCGGGCTCCCCGCAGCTCCTGCGCCTCGCCCGCGAGCTCCGCGGGCTGCTGCCGAACGGGCGCTTCGAGCCGCTCCCTGGCGCCGTCGGCCGCACGGGCGTGGGGCTCCGGAACGTCGTCGGGACGATCCCGGGCCGCCGGCCGGCGCTCGTCATCGGCGCCCACTACGACACGGAGTCGCACCCCGAGGGCTTCGTGGGCGCCAACGACGGCGCGGCCGGGACCGCCGCGGTGGTCGAGCTCGCCCGCTCCCTGCGGAAGCTGCCGCGCCCCGCGGGCGCGCGCGAGGTGCGCTTCGTGCTCTTCGACGGCGAGGAGGAGCCGCGCGAGGAGGACAACGACGACTTCTACTCGAGCGCGCTCCGCGGCTCGAAGGCCTACGTCGAGGCCCACCGCCGCGAGGTCCGCGCCATGGTGCTGCTCGACTACGTCGCGAACAAGGGGCTCCGGCTCCCGCGCGAGGGCTCGAGCGACGAGGAGCTGTGGGCGCAGCTCCGCGCCGCGGCGCGCGCCGTCGGCGTCGCGCGGGCCTTCCCCGACGGGGACGGCACGGCGGTCTTCGACGACCACACGCCGTTCCTGCGCGCGGGCATCCCCTCCATCGACCTCATCGACTTCGAGTACCGCTACGCCGACACGGTCGAGGACACCGTGGACAAGCTCGACGTGCGGAGCCTCGACGCCGTGGGCGAGGCGGTCGTCGAGCTCGTGCGCCGGCTCGACCGGTCGCGCTACTAGCTAGCCCGCGCGCAGCGCGGCGAGGCCCGCGTCGAGGAACCGCAGCGCGTCGTCGAGCGACTTGAGCGCCTCGGCGTCGTTGAAGTCCGGCTTCCCCGGGCCGTCCCCGCCGCAGGCGTCGGTCCCCGACGGGTCGAGGGCCCTGAGCGAGGCGACCGCGGCGGCGGCCACCATGCGGGCGCGCACGTCGCCCGGCTCGAGGCCGAGGTCCACCGCGAGGCCGGCGGCCATCGCGTCCTCGAAGCGGGCCATCAGGTGGCGCTCGTGGGCGTCGATCCCGGGCGCCTCGCGCTTCAGGCGGTGGATGAGGAGCTCGCGCTCGTGGTCCGGCGGGTGCTCCGTGAACCAGTGGTGGATCCAGTCGCGCAGCACGTCGACCGCGGTGCGCGGCTCCTCCCGCGGCTCCTGCAGCGTCAGCGCGAACGCGGCGAACGCCTCCTCGGCGTCGGAGAACAGGACGTCCTCCTTGGCCGGGAAGTAGCCGAAGAAGGTGCGGGGCGAGATGTCCGCGGCGGCGGCGATGTCCGCGATGGTCGTCGCGGCGAAGCCCCGCTCCTGGAAGAGCGCGAAGGCCTGCTCGACGATGGTCTGGCGGGTCCTGAGCTTCTTCCGCTCGCGGAGCCCGGGGTCGCGTTCCACGGCTGGCATCCGCCCCAGCGTACCGCCCTGCATCCAGCGCATTCCTGCATCCAGTGCAAGCGCGGTCCGGCTCCTACACTGCGGGTTATGGCCGTCGAGAAGCTCCTCCTCGCCGCCCCGCGCGGATACTGCGCCGGCGTCGACCGTGCCGTCCAGACCGTCGAGCGCGCGCTCGAGCTGTACGGCGCCCCGGTGTACGTCCGCAAGGAGATCGTCCACAACAAGCACGTCGTCGCGCAGCTCCGCGATCGCGGCGCGGTCTTCGTCGACGAGCTCTCGGGCGAGATCCCCGAGGGCGCCATCACCGTCTTCTCCGCCCACGGCGTCTCGCCGATGGTCCACGCGGACGCCGAGAAGCGCGGGCTCCGCACGATCGACGCGACGTGCCCGCTCGTCACGAAGGTGCACCGCGAGGCGATCAAGTTCGCGTCGGAGGGTTACACGATCGTCCTCATCGGCCACGCGGGGCACGAGGAGGTCGAGGGCACGATGGGGGAGGCCCCGGACCGCATCGTCCTCGTCGAGACGGAAGCCGACGTCGACGCGCTCGAGGTCGAGGACCCCGAGCGGCTCGCGTACATCTCCCAGACGACGCTGTCGGTCGACGAGACCCGCAACATCATCAATCGCCTGCGCGAGCGCTTTCCGGCGATCACGGGTCCCCGCACGGACGACATCTGCTACGCCACGACGAACCGCCAGTCGGCCGTGAAGCAGATGGCCGAGCAGTGCGACCTCGTCCTCGTCATCGGCTCGAAGAACTCCTCGAACTCCGTCCGCCTGGTGCAGGTCGCCCAGGAGCACGGCGCGGCGTCGTACCTCATCGACAACGCGGCCGAGCTCGACGAGGCCTGGCTCGAGGGCGTGCGCGTCGTCGGGATCTCCTCGGGCGCGAGCGCGCCGGAGGAGCTCGTCGGGGCGCTCGTCCAGCGCTTTCGCGACCACGGCGTCGAGGACGTCTCGGAGTTCGAGGTCATGCGCGAGGACGTCCGCTTCATGCTCCCCAAGGCCATCCGCCAGGCGATGTCCGCGGCGGAGGTCTGAAGCTCCCTTCCCCCCGCCGCGGCCGATCGCCGGGCCCCTTCCGCTTGCGCGGCGCCTGCGTCCGGAGCGCATCACCCGGGCCGCACGGTGCCCCTGCCCGGCATGAGGACGGGATGAGCGGGGGCCGGAACGCGACGGTGCCCGTACGATCACCGCTTGCGCACGCTCGTCGTCTCCGACCTGCACCTCGGGGCGGCGCGGGGGCGTGACGCGCTCCGGCGCCCGGGGCCGCTCGCCGCGCTGACCCAGGCCGTCCGGGGCGCCGACCGCCTCGTCCTGCTCGGGGACGCGCTCGAGCTGCGCCACGGTCCCGTGCGCGACGCGCTCGTCGTCGCCGTCCCCGTCTTTCGCGCGCTCGGTGAGGCGCTCGGGCCGGAGGGGGAGCTCGTGCTGCTCCCGGGGAACCACGACCACGCGCTCCTCGCGCCGTGGCTCGAGGGCCGTGGCGGCCCGGTCGCGCCGCCACCGCTCGGCCTCGCGGAGGCCGCCGGAAGCGCCCCGACCCGGCTCCTCGCCCCGCTCGCGGCCGCGGCCGCGCCCGCGCGCTTCTCCGTCGCCTACCCCGGCGTCTGGCTGCGGCCGGACGTCTACGCCACCCACGGCCACTACCTCGACCGGCTCATCACCGTGCCGACGTTCGAGCGCCTCGCGGCCGCCGGGATGGCGCGGATCGTCGGTGCGCTCCCGCCCGAGGGCGCGACTCCGGACGACTTCGAGGCGGCGCTCGCCCCGCTCTACGCCTGGATGCACGCGGTGGCGCAGTCGAAGGAGCCGGGGTTCACCGTGGCGCGTCAGACCACCTCGACGAAGACCTGGCAGGCGCTCGCGGGCGACGGGCCGCGCACCCTGCGCGACCGCGCGCTCGGCGTCGCGTTCCCCGTCGCGGTCGCGGGCCTGAATCGCCTGGGCCTCGGGCCCGTCCGGCCGCAGCTCTCCGGGCCGCACCTGCGCAGCGCGGGGCTTCAGGCGATGGGGGAGGTCGTCCGCCTGCTCGGCGTGGAGGCCGAGCACGTCGTCTTCGGCCACACCCACCGTGCGGGCCCGCTGCCGGGGGACGACCTCGGGG
>JAOPZO010000227.1 GCA_025964065.1 Solirubrobacterales bacterium
CGCGGCCCGCGCCCGCCGCGGAACTCGGGTGGCGGCTCCGGCTCCCGTGGCGGGGATCGCGGCTCGGGCCGCCCGCGTCACCGCTCCGGCTCCGACTCCTAGGGCCGGGAAGCCGAGATGGTCGACGGTCAGCCGTCACACGAGCTGACCGTCCTCGAGTCCGGGGTCCGGGTCGTGACCGAGGCGATGCCCTCGGTCCGGTCCGCGGCCCTCGGGCTCTGGATCGGGACGGGCAGCGCGGCCGAGTCGCACGACGAGGCCGGGCTGTCGCACCTGATCGAGCACATGCTGTTCCGCGGGACCGACCGCTACGAGTCGCTCGAGATCGACCAGCTGTTCGACGGCTGGGGCGCCGAGCTCAACGCGGGGACGGGCAAGGAGACGACCTCCGTGCACGCCCGGGTGCTCGACCGGCACGTCGCCGAGGCGTTCGACGTGATGGCCGACATGGTCTTCTCGCCCAAGCTCAGCCAGGAGGACCTCGAGCAGGAGCGCGAGATCGTCCTGGAGGAGATCGCGATGTACGACGACGACCCGCAGGACAAGGTCTTCGACGTGCTGGGCGAGGCCGTCTTCGGGGAGCACCCGCTCGGCCGGGCGATCATCGGCCGCGCCGAGGTGGTGGCGGGCACCCCCGCGACGAGGCTGACGGACTTCCACGCGGGCCGCTACGTGCCCGGCAACGTCGTCGTGGCCGCGGCCGGCTCGGTCGACCACGCCGCGCTCGTCGAGCTGACGCGCCAGGCGGAGGCGAAGGCCGGCGCCCGGGCGCCGCTCGCGCTCGCCGACCCGGGCGACGTCCAGCTCGAGCGCCGGGTCCGCTTCATCACGAAGGAGACGGAGCAGTACCACGTCGCGCTCGGGGGGCCCGGCATCGCCCGGGACGACCCGCGTCGCTTCGCGCTCCGGGTGCTCGACAACATCCTCGGTGGCACGTCCTCCTCGCGCCTCTTCCAGGAGGTCCGCGAGAAGCGCGGGCTCGCCTACTCCGTCTTCTCCTTCACCTCGACCTACGCGACGACGGGCCAGGTCGGCCTGTACGTCGGCACCCGCCCGGACAACGTCGCCAAGGCCATGCGGGTCGTGGGGGAGGAGCTCGAGCGCTTCCGCCAGGACGGCGCGACCCGGGAGGAGCTCGAGCGCTCCCGCGAGAACGTGAAGGGCCGCATCCTCCTCGGCCTCGAGTCGACGACCTCGCGCATGAACCGCCTCGGCTCCTCCGTGCTCGCGGACATGCCGCTGCTGAGCGTCGACGAGCTCGAGGAGCGCATCGACGCGGTCACGCTCGAGGACGTCTCCGCGCTCGCCCGCGAGCTCTTCGCGCCTCAGCGCCTCAGCGCCGCCGGCGTGGGCGCCGACGAGCGCGCGTTCCGCGGCGCGCTCGACGCCGTCGCGGCCTGAACGGGGTCGCCCAAGACGGTGCGCGCCCGTTTGGGCACGGCCGGGACGGACAACCCTGAGGGCATGCCGATCGAGCACGAGAGCGAGCGCCGGACCCTCGAAGCCAAGCGCCGGGGGATCGGCGCGGACGACGGACGCGCCCCCGACAGCCCGACCGACCTCCCGAAGGAGTCGGTCAAGGCGACGCTGAAGCGGACGCTCACCGAGTTCTCCTCCGACCACCTCACCGACCGGGCCGCCGCGCTCACGTACTACGCGGTGCTCGCGCTGTTCCCCGCGCTCATCGCGCTCGTGTCCATCGTCGGCCTGCTCGGCTCCTCGGTCACCAACACGCTGCTCGAGAACCTGAACACGGTCTCGCCCGGCCCGGCCCGGGACATCCTCACGAACGCGGTGAACGGCATCGCGAACAGCGGGAGTGCGGCCGGCGTCGCGTTCGTCATCGGCCTCGTGCTCGCCCTGAACTCCGCATCGGGCTACATCGCGGCCTTCTCCCGGGCGTCGAACGAGATCTACGAGGTCGAGGAGGGCCGCCCCACCTGGAAGCTCAAGCCCGCCCAGATCGGCATCACGCTCGTGCTGCTGCTCCTGCTCGTCGTCATCGCCGTCGGCATCACCGTCAGCGGCCCGCTCGCCGAGGAGGTCGGCAAGTTCCTCGGGCTCGGCGACACCTTCGTGACCGTCTACGACATCGCGAAGATCCCGGTGATCCTCGCGCTCGTCGCGTTCATGATCGCCTTCCTCTACTGGGCGGCGCCGAACGTCGAGCAGCCCGGCTTCAAGTTCGTGAGCCCGGGCGGCGTCGTGGCGATCGTGCTGTTCATCGTCGCGTCGCTGCTGTTCAGCCTCTACGTCGCGAACTTCGCCTCCTACAACAAGACCTACGGCTCGCTCGGTGGCGTCATCGCCTTCCTCGTGTGGCTGTGGATCACGAACGTCGCGATCCTGTTCGGCGCGGAGTTCAACTCCGAGCTGCAGCGCTCGCAGCAGCGCGCGGCCGGGGCGACGGCGCCGATGGACGAGCCGTTCCTCGAGCCGCGCGACGTCTCCAAGCTCGAGAAGAAGGAGAGGAAGGACTAGGGCCCCAGGCCGGTACGGTCCCCCGCGTGATCCGCGTGGGAGTGGCCGGCGCCGCCGGCAGGATGGGTTCGACGACCTGCGACGCGGTCGAGGCCGCCGACGACCTGGAGCTCGTCGCGCGCGTCGACCCGGCGCTCGGGACCGCGCTCGCGGACGTCCTGGGGGACGTCGACGTCGTCGTCGACTTCACCCGCCCGGACACCGCCCTGGAGAACGCGCGCGCCTGCATCCGTGCCGGCGTGCACTGCGTCGTGGGCACGAGCGGCTGGGACGTCGGGGCGCTCGAGGCGGGGGAGGGCACGGGCAAGGTGCTCTTCTGCCCGAACTTCGCGATCGGCGCGGTCCTCATGATGCGCTTCGCCGCCGAGGCATCGAAGCACATGGCCAAGGCGGAGATCATCGAGCTCCACCACGACAAGAAGCTCGACAAGCCGAGCGGCACGGCGGCGCGCACCGCCGCGCTCATGGAGGGCGAGGTGCCGATCCACTCCGTCCGGCTCCCGGGCCTCGTGGCCCACCAGGAGGTCATCTTCGGCGGCCTCGGCGAGACGCTCACGATCCGCCACGACTCGCTGTCGCGCGAGAGCTTCATGCCGGGCGTCCTGCTGGCGGTGCGCCGCGTCGCGTCGATCGAGCAGTCGCCGCTCGTCGGCCTCGAGCACGTCCTGTGAGCCTCGAGGTCCGCGAGGCGACCGTCGCCGACGCGCCCGCGCTGGGCGCGCTGCAGATCGCCGCGCTGCTCGCGGGGTACTCCGAGTTCCTCGAGTCGACCGCGACGCTTCCCGGCGTCGCCGAGCGCGTGCAGTGGTGGCGCACGGAGCTCGAGGACCCCGGCGCGCGCGCCTGGGTGGCCGAGGAGGGCGGCACCGCGGCCGGCCTCGTGTCGATCGCGCCGGGCGAGCTGCGGTGGGTGTGCGTCATGCCCGAGCGCTGGAGCCACGGCGTCGGTACGGCGCTTCTCGCCACGGCGGAGGCGCAGCTCCCGCCGGGCGCCGTCGCCGAGGTGCCCGAGCAGGACCGCCGGGCGCGCCGGCTGCTCGAGCGCCGCGGCTGGCAGCAGGCCGAGGACCTCGGGCAGCGCGAGGGCCGCGTGGCGCCGGAGGTCCGCTACCGCCTCGGCGGTGCCGCGTGATCCGCGCGGCGGCCCAGGGTGACGCCGACACGATCGCCCGCCTGCAGCTCCGCGCGGTGGTGCGGGCCGCCGGGGAGGCGGTCGACCCTGAGCAGCTCGGGACGGTCGAGGAGCGCGTGGCCGGCTGGGCGCAACAGCTCGCCGACCCGGCGCGGAGCGCGCTCGTCTTCGACCTCGATGGGCTGCTCGCCGGTGTCGTCGCCTTCGCCGGCCCGGCGGCGGGCACGGCCACGGGCGAGCTCCTCGCGCTCTACGTCGACCCGCCCGCACAGGGCGCCGGGGTGGGCGGGGCGCTGCACGACGCGACGCTCGACCGCCTCCGCGCTGCCGGCTTCGGCACGGCGTGGCTCTGGGTCTTCGCC
>JAOPZO010000248.1 GCA_025964065.1 Solirubrobacterales bacterium
GTGGGCCAGCTCGCGGCGTGCGCGGCGGCGAGCGCCGCGATCTGCGGGCGGAGCGCGTCGATGCGGGTGGGGGCGAACGCGGGCTGCAGGCGGGCCTTCGCGGTGCGGTGCTGCGGGCCGTCGGCCCCGAAGGAGGAGCGCGGGGATGCCTGGGGGAGGATGTGCCGCCGGGCGTCGCCGGCGTGGGCGAGCTCCGGGTCGCCGTGCGCGAGGAGCTGCGCGGCGGCCGGGTCGGCGACCACGAGGGTGGGCCGCGCCGTCGGGAAGCGCACGGTGAAGACGTCACCGAACTCCTGCTGGTGGGCGCGCAGCACCCCGAGCGGATCGCGGTGGAACGCCGTGACCTGCGCGAAGGGGTTCTGCTCGGGACCGGGCGGCAGCATCCGGCTCGCGTACCCGGCACGTGGGTGTGGCAGCCTGCCCCGCATGGAGCTCCGCCCCGCCCGCCACGAGGACGCCGACGCGGTCATCGCCGCGCTCGAGTGGCTCTTCGCCCCGCCTGGCGCCCGTCCCGCGCTCTACGACCCCGCCCGCGCCCGGGCCGCCCTCGCCCACGCGATCGGCGCCGACGACGCCGAGGTCCTCCTCGCCACGGACGCGGACGGGACCGTCAGCGGCGTCTGCACCGTCGCGCTGGACCTGCGCTCGATCCGCTTCGGCCTGCGCGCCTGGGTCGAGGACCTCGCCGTCGACCCCGCGCGCCGCTCCACCGGGGTCGGCAGGGCGCTCCTCGACGCTGCCCGCGCCTGGGGCCGCGAGCGCGGCGCGACCCACCTCGAGCTCGACTCGGGCGACTCCCGCACCGACGCGCACCGCTTCTACGAGCGCCAACGCCCCGACTGGACCTCGCGCTCCTTCGGGTGGGTCCTGTGAGCGTCGGGCCCGGGCGCTACCGCCACTACAAGGGGCAGGAGTACGAGCTGCTGCACGAGGCCCGGCACTCCGAGACCGAGGAGGCGCTCGTCGTCTACCGCCAGCTCTACGGCGACCGCGCCGTGTGGGTGCGCCCCCGCGCGATGTGGGAGGAGATCGTGGAGGTCGACGGCCGCGGCGTGCCACGGTTCGCCCGGCTAGCTTCAGGCACGTGAGCCCCGATCCCGAGCAGCAGAAGCGAGCCGAGGCGCTCGCCGCCGAGCTCCTCCGCCTCAAGGCGCGGTACTACGCGGGCGAGCCCGAGGCCGACGACGCGACCTACGACGCGCTCGAGGACGAGCTGCGCGCGCTCCTGGCCGCGCACCCCGCGCTCACCCTCGCCGAGAACCCGCTCGAGCAGGTCGGGGCGCCCGTCACGGCGGGGCGCCGCGCGATCCGCCACGCGAAGCCGATGCTCTCGCTCGCGAAGGTCGGCCCGGAGGACCGCGAGGCCGGCGTCACCGACTTCGCCGAGCGCTTCCCGGGCCAGCCCCTGCGGGTCACCCCGAAGCTCGACGGCGTCTCGCTGAGCGTCGTGTACGAGGACGGCGAGCTGCTGCACGTGGCCACGCGCGGCGACGGCACCACCGGGGAGGACGTGACCCTCCCGACCGCCCACGTCGTCACGAACCTGCCGCGGGAGCTGCCCGGCACCACCGGCCGCGTCGAGGTCCGCGGCGAGGCCGTGATGCTCGGCTCCGTCTTCGCCGCCTACAACGAGCACCACCCGGAGAAGCCGCTCGCCAACCCGCGCAACGCCTGCGCCGGGACCCTGATGCAGAAGGACCCCGAGGCCGCCGCTGCCGCCGGGCGCGTCCTCCACTTCTTCGCCTTCGACGCCGTCGGCCTCCCGACCGCCGAGCTCGGGCGGCACGGCTTCGCGGTCCCGCTCGTCGCCGTCGTGACGGGCGCGGAGGCGGTCCTCGAGGTCATCGCGGCGATCGAGGCGCAGCGCGACGCGAACGACTTCGACATCGACGGCGCGGTGGTCCGTCTCGACGACGAGCGCGCCTACGCCGCGGCCGGGAACCGCTCGAGCACCCCGCGCGGCGCGGTCGCGATCAAGCTCGTCGCCGAGGAGCGCGAGACGATCCTGCGTGAGGTCTCCTGGGAGGTCGGCGGCGGCGGCAAGGTCGTCCCGCGCGCGGTGCTCGAGCCCGTGTTCGTCGGCGGCACGACGGTCTCGAGCGCGACGCTCGCGAACCAGGAGGTGCTCCGCGCCCGCGGGGTGAAGGTCGGCATGCGCGTCCTGGTCCGCCGCGCCGGCGACGTCATCCCGTTCGTCTCCGGGCCCGCGCCGGGCCCGCAGCCCGACGACGTCCGCGACGCGGAGATCCCGACGCACTGCCCGTCGTGCAGGACCGAGCTCGAGGAGCGCGGCAACTCGCGCGAGCTCCACTGCCCCAACCTGGACTGCCCGGCGCAGGCGCTGCGGCGCCTGGAGTGGTGGGCGGGGCGCGCGGCGGCGGACATGGAGGCGGTCGGCTCGACCTGGATCGCGAAGCTCTACGAGGACGGTCGGCTGACGAGCCCGGCGGACTTCTACGCGCTCACCCAGGAGCACCTGCTCGCGTACGACCGCATGGGCGAGGTGAGCTCGAAGCGCTTCGTCGACTCCATCGAGCGCTCCAAGCAGCTCGGGATGCGCCGGGCGCTCATCGGCTTCGGCATCCGCCATGCGCGCGAGGGCGTCGCGAAGCGCCTGGCGCTCGCGGGCTACGAGTCCGTCGAGCAGATCGCCGCCGCGAGCGCCGAGGAGCTCGCCGCGGTCAAGGACATCGGCGAGGTGGTCGCGGCCTCGCTCGTCGAGTACTTCGCCCGGGAGCGGGTGCAGGAGATGCTCCGGCTGCTCCGGGAGCGCGGCGTCTCGCTCGACGTCCGCGACGAGGACCGGCCCGTCGACGCCGCGGAGGCGGGGGAGACGCCGCTCAAGGGCGCGACGGTCGTGGTGACCGGCGCCATCGTGCACCCGGACACCGCCGAGAAGGTGACCCGGCCCGCGTTCGTCCGGCTGCTCGAGCTCGCGGGCGCGACGAGCGCGACGTCGGTGAGCGCCGCGACGTCGTTCCTCGTCACGGGCAACGACGTGGGGGCGGGGAAGACCGCGAAGGCCGAGAAGCTCGAGGTCCCGGTGATCGACCAGGCCCGGGCCTGGGCCTGGCTGCGCGAGGCGGGAGTCGGCTAGTCCTCGACGGGCCGCGGCACCCGCGCGGCGCCGTGGTGGCGGGCGAGCACGTCGAGGTTGCTCGTGCGCTGGGGCTCGGGCTCGCGGTCGAAGAGCTCCCGGGCCTCCTGGAGGCTGAGGGCGCCCGCGGGGCGGTTGTGCTGGTCGCGGAGGTGGATGTCCGAGAAGCCGACGAGCACGACGCGACCGTCGACGAGGGAGAGGCGGACGTGTCGTTGCAAGCACCCATCATGGCGCGGTCGGCCCGCGGACCACGCACGCGTCGTTGCGGGCCCACGGCGTAGGCTCGCCGCATGCTCGCCGCCTACGCCGCCCGCCAGGACCCCGACGACCCGCTCGCCGGGCTGGAGGTCGGGGAGCTCCCGGAGCCCGAGGTCCCCGAGGGCTGGACGACCGTGACGCTGAAGGCCGCGTCGCTGAACCACCACGACCTGTGGTCGCTGCGCGGCGTCGGGCTCTCCGGGAAGGCGCTCCCGATGGTCCTCGGCTGCGACGCCGCGGGCATCGACGCGGACGGCAACGAGGTCGTCGTCCACGGCGTCATCGCCTCGGACGCGTGGCGCGGCGACGAGACGCTCGACCCCAAGCGCTCCCTGCTCTCCGAGCGGCATCCGGGCACGTTCTCCGAGCGGGTCGCCGTGCCGCGTCAGAACCTCATCCCGAAGCCCGAGGGCCTCTCCTTCGAGCACGCGGCGTGCCTGCCGACCGCGTGGCTGACGGCCTACCGGATGCTCTTCACGCGGGCGGAGGCGCAGCCCGGCTCGACCGTCCTCGTGCAGGGCGCGGGCGGCGGCGTCTCGACCGCCGCGATCGTCCTCGGCGCCGCCGCGGGCGTGCGCGTGTGGACCACGAGCCGCTCGGAGGAGAAGCGCGCACGCGCCCTCGAGCTCGGCGCGGACCAGGCCTTCGAGCCCGGCGCGCGGCTGCCGGAGCGCGTCGACGCCGTGCTCGAGACGGTCGGCGAGGCGACCTGGGGCCACTCCGTCCGCGCCCTCAAGCCCGGCGGCGTCATCGTCGTCAGCGGCGCGACGAGCGGCGATGCCCCCTCCGCGGAGCTCACCCGCACGTTCTTCCTGCAGCTCCGGGTGCTCGGCTCGACCATGGGGTCGAAGGAGGAGCTCGAGCGCCTCGTGCGCCTTTGCGCGAGCGGCGCCGTGACCCCGGTCGTCGACCGCGCGATGCCGCTCGCCGACGCCCGCGAGGGCTTCGCCGCCATGGCCGCGGGGGAGCTGTTCGGGAAGGTCGTCTTCACCGCCTGAAGGTCATCCGGCCCCGAGCGCCCTCCGGCGCATGGACCACCTCTGCGACGCGCGCTCCAGGTCGAGCGCGGCGGGCCAGGAGATCGCGGGCGGGCCCGCGATCGTGCGCATGGAGCGGGCGGTGCGGCGCGCGAGCTCCGGGTCCGCCGCCGGCGTCGCGGCCAGCTCGAGCGCGGTCGTGTCGACCTCCGCGGACGGCACGGCCGCCCAGGCCAGGCCGAGCTCGACCGCCCGGGCGCCCGTGACCACGGCGCCGAAGAGCTGCATCGCGTTCGCGGTCTCGCGGCCCACGGCGCGGGAGATGAGCAGGGAGTGCCCGCCGCCCGGGTGCAGCCCGATCGGCAGGAACCCCGAGAGGAGCTTCGCGTCGTCGGCGACCACCCGGAGGTCCGTCGCGAGCGCGAGGTTCGTCCCCGCGCCGACGCAGCCGCCGCGGATCGCCGCGATCGTCGGGGGCTCCAGGCGCCCGACGCGCGCGAACGCCTCGTAGATCGCGGTGAGGCCCGCGTATGCCGCCGGGTCGGCGGGGTCGCGGCCCACGACGGCGAGCGTCTCGCGGTCGCCGCCCGCGCAGAAGTAGGCGCCCTCGGCGGCGATGACGACGGCGCCGATGCTCGGGTCGGCGTCCACCTCGTCGCAGGCGGCCACCATGGCGTGCGCCATGCCGACCGTGAGCGCGTTGCGCCGCCCGGGCGCGCGCATGGTGATGACGGCGGTGCCTCCCGCGCTCTCCAGCGTGATCTCGTCGGCCATCAGTCGAGCCGGAACCCGATCTTGACCGTCACCTGGAAGTGGGCGAGCTGCTGGTCCTCGATGTGGCCGCGGGTCTCGACGACCTCGAACCACTCGAGGTTGCGAACGGTCTCGGCGGCCTTCGCCACCGCGACGCGGACGGCGTCCTGGATCGAGTCCGTGGAGGAGCCGGTGACCTCGATGGACTTGTAGACGTGGTCGGACATGCGGGGCCTTTCGCTGGGGACGGGAGCGAGCCTACGCCGCGAAGCGCGTGACCACGCGACGGCCGTAGGCGGCTAGAGCAGCAGCTGCAGGATCGCGACGACCCCGACGACCACGACGACCCCGCGGAGCGTCGTGGCGCTCAGCCGCCGCGCGACGCGGGCGCCCAGGGTGCCGCCGAGCGTCGCGCCGACCGCGATGAGCGCGGCCGCGCCGTAGGCCGGGTCGCCCACCACGAGGAAGATCGCGGCGGAGACCGCGTTCACCGTCCCCGCGAGCAGGTTCCGGGTGCCGTTCACGCGCTGCAGGCTGTCGGGCAGCGCCGTGGCCAGGACTGCGAAGAGCATGATCCCCTGGCCCGCGCCGAAGTAGCCGCCGTACACGCCGGCGCCGACGAGGCAGACGAGCGCGACCGGCCCGAGCTCCGCCGCGCCCGGCCGCCGCCGCGCCTGCACGGCGCGCGAGATCCGCGGCTGGAGGACGACGAGCATGAGCGCCCCGGCGATCAGGATCGGCACGACCGCCTCGAACGCCGAGGCCGGGAGCACGAGCAGCAGCGCCGCCCCCGTCGCGCTGCCGAGGACGGAGCACACCGCGTAGCGCGCGGTCCGCCGGCCGTGGCCGCGCAGGTCCCCGCGAAAGCTCGCGACGGCGG
>JAOPZO010000254.1 GCA_025964065.1 Solirubrobacterales bacterium
GCCGCCGCGGCGCTCGCGGCGGTCGCGCTCTTCCTCGGCCTGGCGCTCGCGCTCGGGCTCGTGCCGCGGGCGCTGCTCGCGGCCCTCGGGCGCTAGCGCACGTCGAGGACGACCTTGCCGGTGGCGCTGCGGCCGTCGATCGCCTTGAGCGCCTCGGCGGCGTCCTCGAGCGCGAAGCGGGGGCCGACGATCGGCCGCACGTGGCCGCCCGCGATGAGCCCGTCGAGCGCGGCGCCGATCTCGGCGTTGATCGCCGGGTTGCTCAGCGCGTACTCGCCCCAGCCCGCGCCGACGACCTCCGTGTTGCGGAGCAGCAGGCGGTTGACCTTCACCTCGGGGATGGCGCCGCCCGTGAAGCCGACGACGACGAGGCGGCCCGCGCGGTTGAGCGAGCGGAGGCTGTCCGTGAAGCGGTCGCCGCCGACGGGGTCGATGACGACATCGGCGCCGCCGAGCTCCGTGACGGCGTCCTTGAAGCCCTCGACGCGGACGACCTCGTCGGCACCCGCGGCGCGCGCGACCTGCTCCTTCTCGTCGCTCGAGACGACCGCGATCGTGCGCGCGCCGAGGCCCTTGGCGACCTGGATCGTCGCGGTGCCGACCCCCCCGGCGGCGCCGTGGACGAGCACGGTCTCGCCCGCCTGCAGGCGCCCGCGGGTGACGAGCGAGAAGTACGCCGTGTGGTAGTTCAGGACGAGGCCCGCGCCCTGCGCGTCGTCAAGCTCCTCGCCGAGCCTGAAGGTCATGAACGCGGGCGCGACCGCGACCTCGGCGAACCCGCCCGTGAAGCAGAACGCGGCGACGCGGTCGCCTGCGGCGAGGCCCGAGCCGTCGGGGGCGCTGCGCACGATGCCGGCGACCTCGCTGCCCGGGACGAACGGGAGCTCGGGCTTGTACTGGTACTGGCCGCGGGTCTGGAGGACGTCGGGGAACGAGACGCCGGCCGCGTGGACGTCCACGACCACGCCGGCACCCGGTGTGAGCATGTGGTCCGCGGCGGGCTCGGGGAGGTCCACGAGGCGCAGGGCGCTGTCGGGGCCGGTCAGCTCGACGATCTGGAGGGCGCGCATCCGCGCCAGCCTACGGGTCAGTCGGTCAGGTCGCGCACCACGGCGTCCGCCGTGAGGCGGCCGTGAAGCGTGAGGCGGGCGCGGCCGTCCGCCAGCTCCAGCGCGCCGTCGGCGGCGAGGCGGTCGGCGGCGGCGCGGCCGGCGGGGGAGAGGAGCGCCAGGTCGAGGCCCTCGGCCAGGCGCACCTCGAGCATGATGCGCTCGAAGCGGCGCACGTCGGGCGTGAGCTCCTCGCTCCCGGCCATCGGCGAGTCGCCCGCGGCGAGCTTGCGGGCGTACGCGGACGGGTGCTTCACGTTCCACCAGCGGGTGCCGTCCAGGTGCGAGTGCGCACCCGGGCCGATGCCCCACCAGTCGTGCGAGTGCCAGTACCCGAGGTTGTGACGGCACCGCGACGCCGGCGAGGCCGCGTGGTTGGCCACCTCGTACCACGCGAGCCCGGCCGCGGAGAACGCCGCGTCGGCCTCGGCCTGGCGGTCGGCCATCGCGTCCCCCTCCGGCATCGGGAGCTCCCCGCGCCGCACCCGCGCCGCGAGCGCCGTCCCCGGCTCCACTTCGAGCCCGTACGCGCTGACGTGGTCGGGCCCGGCGGCGAGCGCCGTCTCCAGCGTGAGCGCCCAGTCCTCCGCGCGCTCCCCCGGCGTGCCGTAGATGAGGTCGAGCGAGACGTGCTCGAACCCCGCCGCCCGCGCCTCCGCCACCGCGGCCCCCGCACGGCCCGGCGTGTGGACCCGGTCGAGCACCTGCAGCACGTGCGGGGCGGCGTGCTGCATCCCCACCGACACCCGCGTGAAGCCGCCCTCGCGGAGCACCGCGAACGTCCGCGGGTCCACCGACTCCGGGTTCGCCTCCGTGGTCACCTCGGCTCCCGGCGCGAGCCCGAACCGCTCCCGCACCCCGTCGAGGATCGCGACGAGGTCCTCCGGCGGGAGCAGCGTCGGCGTCCCGCCGCCGAAGAAGACCGTCGTGACCTCCCGCTCCCCGAGGGCGGCGCGCGCCTGGTCGAGCTCCTGCAGCGCGGCCACGGCGAATCCCGCGCGATCGCCGCCACCGGGCAGCTCGGCCGCCGTGTACGTGTTGAAGTCGCAGTAGCCGCAGCGCGCGGCGCAGAACGGCACGTGGACGTAGAGGCCGAAGGGGCTCAAGCCGCCAGTGTGACGCGGTACGGTCCGCGCCCATGGGGTCCCGCCGCACCACCGCCGCCCTCCTGCTGGCCGTCGCGGCGCTCGCGGGGTGCGGGAACGACGACGCCGACGCCGAGAACGCCTACGTCGACGCGGTCGCCACCGCCCAGCGCGCGTACGTCTCGCGCTTCGACGAGACGGCGGCGAAGCTCACCCCGACCAGCTCCGTCGCGCAGGACCGCGTCACGCTCGGCGCCTTCGGCGCCGCGACGCAGACCGTCGTCGAGGCGCTCCGCGGGATCGAGCCGCCCGCCGCGGTCCGCGAGGAGCACGACCGCCTCGTCGGCGTCCTCGTGGGCTACCAGCGGCAGGTCGCGGACGCGCGGAAGCGCCTCGGCGAGGGCACCGCCGCGCAGCGCGCCCGCGCGCGCACCGAGCTCACCGCCGGCGTCGAGGCCACCCAGAAGCGCCTGACGGACGCCATCACGGCGATCAACAGCGAGCTGCAGGGTTGAGCCGGGCGCGCGCGGCCGCGCTCCTGCGCGGCGCGCCGATCCTCGTCCCCTGCCTCGCGGTGCTGCCGCTCCTCGCGTGGTGGGCCGCGGACGGCGCGGGCTTCGCGGTGGGCGCCTGGTCGCCGGGGGCCCTGCTCGTCCTCGGCCTGCTCGCGATCGCGCTCGTCGTGGTCCCGAACCGCTGGGGCGACGTCCCCCGCAGCGTCGCGCTCGCCGCAGGGCTCCTCGGCGCCTTCACCGCGTGGAGCTACGCGAGCGTCGGCTGGGCCGACGACCCCGGCGCCGCGCTCGAGGGCGCGAACCGCACGCTCCTGTACCTCGCGCTCTTCTGCCTCTTCGCGCTCTGGCACCAGCGCACGCTCGGGGCCGCGGTGCTCGTCGGGGGCTGGGTGCTCGCCGTCGTCGCCGTGGCGGGGGTCACCGCGGTGCGCCTGGCGACGGACGCCGACCCGGCCGGCTTCTTCGCGGAGGACCGCCTCGCGACCCCCGTCGGCTACCCGAACGCCGCGGCGGCGACCTTCGCGCTCGCCCTCTGGCCCGCGATCGTCCTCGCCGCCTCGCGCCGGGTGCACCCGCTCGTGCGCGGGACGTGCGCCGGCGGCGCGGTGCTGCTCGCGGACCTCGCGCTCCTCGCGCAGAGTCGCGGCGCGCTGCTCGCCATCCCGCTCACCGGGCTCGTCTGCCTCGCGCTCGTCCCGGGTCGCACCCGGATCGCGCTCGCGGCGCTCGCGGTCGGCGCCGGGGTCGCGGC
>JAOPZO010000260.1 GCA_025964065.1 Solirubrobacterales bacterium
CCGTCAACGGGGACGAGGCCCGGGCACGGATCGCCGCGGCCGCCCCGGACGTCGTCGTGGTCTGCGCGTTCGGCGCGCTCATCAAGGAGCCGCTGCTCTCCGACTTCCCGATCCTGAACGTCCACCCGTCGCTGCTGCCGCGGTGGCGCGGCGCGGCGCCCGTGGAACGGGCGCTCATGGCGGGCGACCCCGAGACGGGGGTCTGCATCATGCAGCTCACCGCGGGGCTCGACGAGGGCCCCGTCTGCCTGCGCGGGGTGGAGCCCGTCGCCCCCGACGACACCTACGGCACGCTCGCGCCGCGGCTCGAGCAGCTCGGCGCCGACCTGCTCCTGCAGGCGCTCGACGCCGGCCCGGACGGCTGGAGGTGGGAGGAGCAGCCCGAGGAGGGCCTCACCTACGCGGAGAAGATCGGCCCGGAGGACCGGACGCTCGACCCCGCGGCGGGCGTGGCCGAGCAGGAGCGGGTGGTGCGGGCGCTGAGCCCCCACATCGGCGCACGGATCCGGCTCGAGGACGGCTCCTTCCTCGGGGTCTCCCGTGCCCGGGTGGGGGAGGACGGGGCCCTCGAGCTGCTCGAGGTGCAGCCCCCGGGCGGCCGTCCGATGGCTTACGAGGACTACCGGCGGGGCCGCGCGGGCTGAGCGCCGCCCTCGTGACGTGTCGGCGTCCGGAACTTGACGCTGACAAGATGTCGCGCCGACACCGCGTCGACCCACCCGTCGCCGTGTTGGCAGGCAGCACAAGATCCGATTCGTCACCCCCAAGGGAGCACAGTTGTCCCACCGCCTCGCCAGGTCCTTCCTGGCCACCGCCGCGTTGCTCGCGGCCACCGCCGCCGCGGCACCCGGCACCGCCTCCGCGGCCCCCGCGTTCACCTGTGAGGCCTCCGCGCTCCGCGGGACCATCCTCGGCGTCGCCCTCGAGCCCGTGGTCTACGGCCGCGGCCAGGAGTGCAAGTCCGGGCAGGCCGTCCCCACCGTCGACGTCCCCGAGCTGCTGCAGGCGAACGTCCTCGTCGCGGCCGGCAGGAAGACCAACGACGGCACGAGACCGGCGGCGCTCGCCGCGGGCGGCCTCGCCGGCGTGAACGTCAAGCTCCTGCCGTCGATCCCGATCCCGCTGCCCATCGATCAGGCCGTCGCCGGCATCGCGCCGATCACGGTGCCGATCCCGGTGGCGGGCCAGCTCCTCGGGCTGCCGAACGGCAACCTCGTCATCGACGTCGCCGCGGCGCTCAAGCGCCTCGCCTCGCCGCTGCCGCAGTCGAACATCCTGTCGGCCGGGGTCCTGAGCTCCGTCGCCAGCGCCACGTGCGACGGCGCCGCCGCCACCCCGAAGCTCGCGGGCTCCTCGACGATCAGCGGCCTCTCGGTCCTCGGGCAGAAGATCGACCTCGACACCGGGCTGCAGCAGAACCTGAACGTCATCGACACCGCGAGCCTCGACCCGTCGAACCTGACCGTCGCGCAGCTCGACCTCGGCCTCCCGGTCCTCGACCAGGTGCAGCTCGGCGTCGTCCAGGCGCTCATCCAGCCGGTCCTCGACGCGCTGCCGACCATCACGGTGCCGCCCGCGGTGCTCCAGGTGAAGGTCACCGCGAACGAGCAGACGAAGGACGCGACCTCGCTGACCCAGCGGGCGCTCCGCGTGCAGGCCTCGCTCGTCGGCCGGCCGCTCCTCGACCTCGTCGTGGGCGAGGCGAAGGTCTCGGCCACGGGCGACTGCCCGAAGGTCACCGGCTCGGGTGGCGAGCCGGTCGAGCTCCAGTGCACGGACCGCAAGCTCGTCCTCCTCGACGTCTTCGAGGAGCGGGGCCGCGTGCGCCTGCGCGGCGCCGCCAACCGCGACTTCGTCGGCAAGACGATCGACCTCAAATTCCGCGCGAGCGGCAACCGGGTCGTCGCCAAGGCGAAGGTCGCGAGGAACGGCTCGTTCGAGACCACGGCCCCGCTGCCGCGCACGAAGGTCCGCTCGACGAACACCGCCCGCTACACCGCCGTCCGCGGCAAGGAGCGCTCGCTGCCGCTGAAGCTCGTCCGCCGGATGCGGACGTCCTCGGTGACCTCGAACGGCGGCAACGTGACGATCAAGGGCCGCATCTCGCTGCCCCTCGCCTCGCCCGCCCAGGAGATCCGCCTGGTCCGCCGCGTCGCCTGCGGCAAGGCGCAGCTCATCAAGCGCTTCAAGCCGAAGTCCGACGGCACGTTCTCCGTGACGGTCAGGGCCTCCTCGCGGCCCGCCGTCTACCGGGCGACCACGCGCGTGCGGAAGGTCGTCACGAACCCGAAGACGTACCCGACGTTCACGCTGCCGCGGGGCATCGACCTCAACCAGCGATAGCAGGAGGGCGCGGGGCCCGGGCTCGTAGCCTGGGCCCCGATGCCCGTCAGCCCCGCCCGCACCGCCGCCTTCTCCGTCGTCCGCCGCGTCTTCGAATCCGGCGCGTACGCCGACCGCGCGCTCCGCAAGGAGCTCGAGCGCCTGGAGGACCCCCGCGACGTCGCGCTCGCCAAGCGCCTCGCGTTCGGCACCGTCCAGCGGAAGGGGACGCTCGACTGGGTCGTCGGGCGCATGACGAAGGGCCACCTCGAGCACCAGGTGCGCGCCGCGCTCTGGCTCGGGCTCTACGAGCTCCTGTTCGCCGAGACGGGCCAGCACGCCGCCGTGAGCGCCGCGGTGGAGCTCGCGAAGCCCAGCCCCGGCCACAAGGTCGTGAACGCCGTGCTGCGGCGCGTGGCGCGTGAGGGCGTGGAGCTCCCGGACGACGTGCACGCCGCGGGCGCCGCGGTCCGCCACTCCCACCCCGAGTGGATCGTGCGGCTCTGGTGGGACGCGCTGGGCGCCGAGGACACCCGGGCGCTGCTCGCGGCCAACAACGAGCCCGCGGAGTCCGTGCTGCGCGTCAACACGCTCGTCCCGGTCAGCGACGCCGAGCTGCCGCCGGGGCGGCGCGAGGGTGAGGCGCTCGTGCTCGACGCGCCCTTCGACGTCGGCGGCTCCGAGCTCTTCGCGCGCGGGGCGATCACGCCGCAGTCGCGGGGCGCCCAGCGCGTCTCGCTCATGGTGGACCCGCAGCCCGGCGAGCGCGTCCTCGACCTCTGCGCCGCTCCCGGGGGCAAGACGACCCACCTGGCCGCGCTCATGGGGGGCGAGGGGACCGTCGTGGCCGTGGAGCGCCACGAGGGCCGCGCGGGCGCGCTCGTGCAGACCGCCGCGCGCATGGGGGCGCACAACGTCGTCGTGGTCCACGGCGACGGCCGCGCCGACCTCGAGCACCCGGAGCTCCAGCTCCCGTTCGACCGCGTGCTCGTCGACCCGCCCTGCTCCGGCCTCGGGACGCTCCGCTCGAACCCGGACCTCCGCTGGCGCATGACCCCGGAGATCGTCGAGCGGCTGGTCGAGGAGCAGGACGCGCTCGTCGCGGCGGCCCGCGCGCGCCTCAAGCCGGGCGGGGTGCTCGTGTACTCGACCTGCACGATCAACCCGGGGGAGGAGCGCGTGCGCGGGAGCCTGCAGGAGCAGACGCTGCCGCATCGCGACGGGACGGACGGCTTCTACACTGCGCGGGAGTGAGCGACGCCGTCGACCTCGGGCCCACCTGCCCGAGCTGCAAGGAACCGTGGCTCCGGCCCACGGCGCTCCCGGGCCGCTACCGCTGCGTCTACTGCCTGCACCGCTTCGAGCTGCGGTCCGTCTGCCCCGACTGCGGGGAGCACGGGACGATCGTGCGCATGTCCGCCTCCATGGTGATGACGTGCAACCACTGCGGCGGCTCGCTGCTCGCGGAATCCTGACGGATCCCGCGAAGGGGTAGAACTCACCGCGTGCCCGCTCCCCGCATCGCCCCGAGCATCCTCTCCGCCGACTTCGGCCGCCTCCGCGCGCAGGTGGAGGAGATCATCGGCGCCGGAGCCTCCGTCATCCACATCGACGTCATGGACGGCCACTTCGTGCCGCCGCTCTCCATGGGGCCGCCCGTCGTGAGCGCCCTGCGCGAGCTCGGCGCGATGCTCGACGTCCACCTCATGGTCGAGCGCCCGGAGCGGCAGGTCGCGGACTTCGCGTCGGCGGGCGCCGATCAGATCACGATCCACGCCGAGGCGACGCCGCATGTCCACTACGCGCTCGCCGCGATCCGCGACGCGGGCTGCAAGGCGGGGCTCGCGCTCAACCCGGGCACGCCCGTCGGGGCGCTCGAGGGCGTCGAGCTCGACTGCGCGGTCGTCATGACCGTCAACCCGGGCTGGGGCGGCCAGGCGTTCATCCCGACCTCGCTCGAGAAGGTGCGCCGCGTGCGCGAGCTCGTGGGGCCGGACGTGGACGTCGAGGTCGACGGGGGCGTCGACGCGCGCACCGCCGGCCCGTGCGCCGAGGCGGGCGCGACGCTGTTCGTCGCGGGCTCCGCGATCTTCGGGCAGGCCGACCCCGCCGCGGCCTACGCGGCGATCGCCGCGGCCGCGGGCGCTTCCTGAGGGCTTTGTGAGGATCCGGCCCGTGCGCGTCGCGGCGGCGGCCCGGGAACGTTGCACGGGCATGCCCCCT
>JAOPZO010000266.1 GCA_025964065.1 Solirubrobacterales bacterium
GCCCGGCGGTGCTGGTGGCGGGCCATGCGCACCGCGCGCCCGTCGCCCGCCGCCTCGAGCGCCTCCGCCTCCGCGCCCGTGAGCCGGTCGGGCAGCCGCCCGTTGAGCACCACGCGATCCAGGTCGAGCCCGAGCCGTTCCCGCAGCACGACGCGGAGGTGAAGCGCCTCGTTGACCGGCAGCTCCTCCGGGGTGGCGACCGCGACGACGCCGGTCCGGGTGCGGTCGGTCAGCATCTGGTGGATCGTACGGCCCTGCCGGGAGATCGGCCCCACCCGCGCGGCGTCGGCGAAGGTCCGCGGCGCGTCGAGGAGGGCGAGCCCGTGGCCCGTGGCGGGCGCGTCGAGCACCACCAGGTCGTACGGCTCGGCGCCCGGGGTGCGGCGCGTGGGCTGCGCGAGCTCCCACACCTTCCCCATCGTGAGCAGCTCCCGCAGCCCGGGGGTGGCGGCCGCGAGGTAGGTGAAGAGCCGGGAGCGCGTGAGGACCTCCGCGAGCGCGCGGGCGGGGAGCTGGTCCACCAGGTACTCCTCCATCGCGAACTGCGGGTCGACGGAGACGTGGTGCAGCCCCGGGGCGACGAGCCGCTCCACGAACGGCCCGGTCACCTCACCGCCGAGCGCGCGGGAGAGCTCGTCGCGCGCCGCGACCTCCGCGACGACGACGCGCCGCCCGCGGGCCGCGGCCGCGAGGCCGAGGGCGCCCGCCACCGTCGTCTTCCCGGCGCCGCCCTTGCCCGTGACGACGAGGAGGTCCTTCGCGAGGAGGTCGTCCACCTAGCTGCTCGGCCCCGCGGGCTGCGGGTTCTCGCGGAAGGTCAGCACGCGGAGCCCCTGCGGCCCGGCCGTGAACCGCTCGCCCTGGCTGACGACGCTCCCGCGCATGACCCAGGGCTCGGCGCCGTCGAGCACGACCTGCCCCGAGCCGCGCAGGACCACGGAGAGCTGGTCGAGGTCGAGGACCGGGAACGAGCGGCGGTTCGGGGCCACCTCGACGAGCTCGACCCCCACGCCGACGGCGCCCGCGGCGCTTCCGACGTCGTAGCGGACGATCGCCGTCTGCCCGTCGACGACCCGCTCGCCCTCGAGGCTGGCGGGCCGCACGACGCCCGGGGAGTGCGCCTCGCCCGTGTGGTCGGCGGGCGGCGCGTCGACCGCGAACACGAGCACGTCGAGGGTGCCCTCGGCGCGGATGGAGCGCTCGACGTCACCGGGCCGGCGGACGAGGACGGCGTCGCGGTCGAGCGTCCACACGACGGTCTCCCGGTCGTCCGCGTCGAGGTGCAGCGGGCCGCCCGGCGTGAGCACGAGGCGGCGGAGGCAGGCCCAGCCGGCGCCGGCGGCGAGCGCGAGGTCGTCTTCCGGGGCATCGTCCCAGTGGACGAGGCTCACCCGTCCTCGCCGTCGTAGTAGTCGACGGGCGTGATCCGGAAGGTCGGCCCACCCCCGAAGGCCACCTTGCTCGAACGCGGGTAGTGGCAGACGTCGTACGGGCGGCGGGTCCCGAAGACGACGTAGGTGAGCCCGCCCGGGCCGGCCACCATCGTGTGCTCGATCCCCGTGCCGGGCGGGCAGGCGACGAGGCTCCCGGCCCGTACGGGGTACCGGGTGGTGCCGAGCTCCACCTCGCCGTGCCCGTCGAGCACGACGAAGAGCTCCTCCTCCGCGGAGTGCCAGTGGCTCGGGCAGGTCCACTGCCCCTCCTCGATGCGGTCGTGCCGCAGCCCGCTCGTGGCCGAGCCGGTGCCGCGGCCCAGGTCGTGCATGTGCCAGCCGAACCGCCCGCGCACCCCGGCCTCGAGCGGGAGCTCGTCGACGTTGCGGATGCACCCGGGGCGCGGGGTGGGCTCCGGGAGCTCGAGCGGCCCGGCGGCGGCCTCGAGCACGAACGGGTTCGGCCCGTCCGCGGGCAGCCAGCGCGGCCCCATCCACCAGGCGTCCACGCGCGGCAGGTACGTCATGCGGCTGCGGGAGCCCTCGCCGAAGACGAGCAGGTCCAGGCCGTCCGGGCCCGCGATGACCGTGTGGGCCTCGCCGTTCGCGCGGTGGACCATCCCGTCGTTCGCCCGGAGCTCGTGCACGGCGCCGTCGAGCCACGCGAGGCCGCTGCCGGACAGGACGAAGCAGAGCTCCTCCTCGTCCGCGTGGACGTGGGCCGGCATCGCCCGCTCGCCCGGGCCGAGGCGGTAGCGCGAGAGGCCGACCTCGGCGGTCCCGATCGCCGGGCCGAGGCGCCTGCGCTCGCCCCGCAGCTCCCCGCGGTCGATCCGCCTCCACGGCACGTCGTCCCAGTGGCCGATGTTCGGGTGCGAGTCCATCCGCGGCCGATGCTAGTCATCACCCATCGAGGAGGGAGGAGAACGCCTGTCCCGCGCGAACACCCCGTGCGATCGGTCCGCTTCCGCCGACCCCCCGATCCCGGAGCCCCACGTGTCGTCTGCCGCCTCACCCGCCAAGCCCAAGGTCATCGCCTTCGCCAACCAGAAGGGCGGGGTCGCCAAGACCACCACCGCCCTGAACCTCGCGGTCGCCTTCGCCGAGAAGGGCTTCCGCGTCCTCTGCGTCGACATGGACCCGCAGGGCAACCTGACCATGTCGCAGGGCATCGACCCGGACACGCTCGACGTGTCCATGTTCGACGTCCTCGTCCACGACGTGCCGATCCGCAACGTCATCCGCCGCCGCGAGATCGACGTGGCCTGCGCCTCGATCGACCTCGCGGGTGCGGAGATCGCGATGAGCACGAAGATCGGCCGGGAGCGCTGCCTCGACAAGGCGTTCCGCGCGATCTACGAGGACTACGACTTCATCTGCATCGACACGCCGCCCTCGCTCGGGCTGCTCACGATCAACGCGCTGACGGCCGCGGACAAGGTCATCGTCCCCGTGCAGTGCGAGTACCTCTCGATGCGGGGGCTGATCCAGCTCCAGAACACGCTGCAGATGATCCGGGAGAACCTGAACCCGGACATCCAGATCGAGGGCATCCTGCCCACGCTGATGGACACGCGGACCACGCACGCGAAGGAGGCGATCGAGATCCTGGAGGAGAACTTCGGCGATCGCGTCTTCGCGTCGCGGATCCGTAAGACCGTGCGCTTCGCCGAGGCACCGGTGAAGGGGATGTCGGTGCTGAAGTACGATCCCGACGGGATGGCCGCCCAGTCCTATCGCGACCTCGCGAAGGAGGTTCTCGCCCATGGCAAGCTCTAAGAAGGACCGCGCATCGATGCGGGAGGGTCCGCTCGCCGCGCTGTTCCGCAAGACGGACGAGGTCATGGAGGGCGAGGCCGCCCGCGCCGAGGGCGAGGAGCCGCAGACGGGCTCCGTCCGCGCCGACGCGCCCGAGGCCCCGGCCCCCACGCCCCCGCGGGCGAGTCCTGCGCCCGTCACCCCCGCGCCGGCGACG
>JAOPZO010000319.1 GCA_025964065.1 Solirubrobacterales bacterium
CTCATGAGCGCGCGGCGCAGCACGGCGAGCGGCCGCACGAGGACCTCGATGCCCAGCGCGCGGAGGTCGTCGGCCAGCGGCCCGTCCTCCGGCAGCACGACGAGCGCGGCGTAACGCGCGGGATCGAGACCGCCGGCGATCGCGAGCAGCTGCCGGTCGGCGCCGTAGCGGCCCGCGGAGCTGTGCAGGTAGAGGACGGTGCGGGGCGTCACACGTCGACGGGAAGCGCCTGGAGCCCCTCGGGCGCCGCGACCCGATCCGGGTGGAGCACGTGCGCGAGGAGCTCGAGCCCGTCGACGAGGCGTGGGCCGGGGCGGGAGAACGACGCGGAGGCGTCGACCGCGACGATCCGCCGGGTGCCGAGCGTCGCGAGCTCGTGGGCGAAGAGCGTCGCCTCGAGGTGCGCGCGCGGGCCGTCGTAGCCGCACGGCATGCAGACGACGACGTCGGGCTGTGCCGCGCGCACCGTGTCCCAGTCGGCCTGCTCGGAGTGCTCGCCCGCGAAGCCCAGGGCGTCCTCGCCGCCGGCGAGCTCGATGAGCTGCGGGGTCCAGTGACCCGCGATGAAGACGGGGTCGAACCACTCCAGGGCGACGACGCGCGGGCGCTGCCGCACGCCCTTCACGGCGACCTTCACCGCGTCGATGCGCTTGCGCTGGCGCGCGACGAGCTCGAGCGCCGCCTCCTTCGCGCCCGTCGCCTGCGCGAGCGTCCGGATGTCGCCCATCGTCTCCCCGAGCGTCTTGGGGTCGAGCGTGACGACCTTCGGGCAGGACTTGATCGTCCTCGCCACGGCCTCGACCTCCTCGACGGACACCGCGCAGACCGGGCACAGCGCCTGGGTGACGATGAGGTCGGGCTCGAGCTCGTGGAGGAGCTTCGTGTCGAGCTCGTAGATCGTGCCGGCCTCCGCGGTGGAGGCCCGCACCGCCGCGTCGATCTCCGCGGAGCTCAGCCCGGCCGGGAGGCGGTCCTTCGTGACGTGCGGCAGGCGCTGCGCCGCTGTGGGAAAGTCGCACTCGTGCGTGACCGCGACGACGTCGTCACCCAGTCCCAGCGCGAAGAGCAGCTCGGTGGCGTGGGGGACGAGCGAGACGATGCGCATTCGGCCTTCGAGGATAGGGGTGGGCATGGCGGCAGGACCCGAGTGGGAGCGCAGCGCGACCGCGCTGACGCGTGAGTGGACGTTCGCGGACTTCCCGGCCGCGCTCGCGTGGGTGAACCGGGTGGGGGAGGTCGCCGAGCAGCGTGGCCACCACCCGGACATCCTGCTGCACGGCTGGAACCACGTGCGCCTCACGCTGAGCACGCACGCCACGGGCGGTCTCACCGCCGCGGACGAGGCGCTGGCCGAGGCGGTGGATGCGCTCGGGGCTTGAGCCCCGGCGGCGCCGGGCACGCACGCTGCTACCGTTCCGCCCGTCCGCCTGATGCCAGACGACCTTCCTCGAAGTCCGGTTCCGCTCCGGCTGACCCGTGACCGCCGCGCATGACCGCGCTCCTGCTCCTGGCGGTCCTGCTCCTCGTCCTCATCAACGGGTTCTTCGTCGCGGCCGAGTTCGCGCTCGTCCGGACCCGCCGGACGCGCATCGAGGAGCTCGCCGAAGAGGGCTCGCGCCCCGCCAAGCGGGTGCTGCAGCTGCTCGACAACCTCTCGCAGTACCTCTCGGCCTGCCAGTTCGGCATCACGCTCGCCTCGCTGGGCATCGGCTTCCTCGGCGAGCCCGCGATCGCCGACCTCGTGGAGCCCGCGCTGGGCGACACCACGGCCTCCCACGTCGTCGCGATCGCGATCGCCTACGTGCTCGTCACCGCGATCCACATCACGATCGGCGAGCAGATCCCCAAGATCTTCTCGATCGTCAAGGCGGAGTCGACCGCGCTCGTCATCGCGCGTCCGCTCATCGCCTTCAACGCCGCGATGCGGCCGTTCATCTCCTCCCTGAACATGGTCTCCAACGCGGCGCTGCGCCTCGTGAAGATCGACCCCGACGCCGCGATGGAGGAAGGCGCCTCCCCCGAGGAGCTGCGCCTGCTCATCGGCCAGGCCTCCGCCGAGGGCCACCTCGACCCGGGCGAGTCCGGGATGCTCGAGGGCGTCTTCCACCTGCACGAGCAGGAGGCACGCCAGGTCATGACGCCGATCCCGGCGGTCATCACGGTCGACACCTCCGAGGACGCCGAGACCGCGCTGCGCCGCTGCATCTCCTCCGGCCACACGCGCCTGCTGGTCACGGAGGACTCGAACCAGGACCGGGTCAAGGGCATCGTCCACTCGAACTCGCTCGCCCGCGCCTACATGGCCGACGGGCCGGGCGCCTCGCTCGAGAACCTCGTCACGGACGCGCCGATCGTGCCCGAGACCAAGCCGCTCGACGACCTGCTCGCCGAGCTGCAGCGCCTGCGCACCTCGATGGCCGTGGTCGTCGACGAGTACGGCCGCGTCGCCGGCATCGTCACGGTCGAGGACATCATCGAGGAGGTCGTCGGCGAGATCGACGACGAGACCGACCCCGCCGGCGGCGAGATCCGCCGCCTCGCCAACGGCGACTGGTTCGTCCGCGGGCACGTCGCGATCTCCGACCTGGCCGACCACGGTGTCGACCTCCCGCTCGACTCCGACGCCTACAACTCCGTCGGCGGCTTCGTCTTCGGCGAGCTCGGCCGCCTGCCCCGCCGGGGCGACACGGTGAACGCCGACGGCTTCTCCATCCGGGTGGAGTCCGTGCGCGAGAACCGCGTCGAGGCGGTCCGCATCCGCGAGCGCCGCGTCCCCGCGGCCGCCGGCGCCGAGAGCTAGCTCCCCCG
>JAOPZO010000339.1 GCA_025964065.1 Solirubrobacterales bacterium
CGGCGGCCGTCCCGGCGCCGCTCAGGGTGATGCCGTCACCGCGGGCGGCCGTCGCGCGGCCGACGCCGATCACGAGCCGGCAGGTCGGGCAGCGGCCGGCGTGCTCGCGGGCCCAGTCGCCGGGGAGGACCGCGTCGCAGTGGGGGCAGAACATGGTCAGCCCTGCCCCGCCGGGGTGACGGAGTCCGCGTTGAGGTAGGCGCCGCGGTCCTCGACGAGCATCGCGTCGGCGTCCGCGAGGTCGAGCGTCTCGCCCGCGTCCTCGGGGGCGCGGCGGACGGGGCCGCTCAGCGACACGCGGTCGCCGACCTTCGGCATCTGCCGGTCGGTCTCGTCGCCGCCGACGTCGCCGCCGAACTCGACGTACTGGCGGTCGCGCTCGCTCGAGCCGACGAAGAAGCCCGATCGTGCGACGGAGAGGACCTCGAGGCCCTCGCCCGCCGCGTCCTCGCCGACGTGCTCGGCGATCGCGTCGGCCCCGCGGTCCAGGAGCGAGGCGCCGCCCGCGGTGAGCCGCGCCGCGGGGCCCGTCGTTCCCGACGTGCCTCCCTCGCCCGTGGCCCCGCCCTCGGGGGCGCTGCCGCCGAGGGCGGACTCCTCGGGGGTCGTCTCCTGGGCGGCGCTGCCCTGGCCGTCCTGGTTCTCCACCGGGCGCGCGGGGGCGGTGCCGCCGCCGGCGGTGATGGTCGTCAGGGTCTGCTTGGAGACCGCGCCCTCCTCGTCGACCTCGCCGTCGCCGCCGCACGAGAGCAGCCCGACGACGAGCACGAGCAGCAGCAGCGCGAGCAGGCCGAGGGCCAGCGGCAGGGGGTTCTTCCTTCCCCGGCCGCCCACGGCGGCGGAGGAGCGGTCGGGATCGCGTTCGGGCGTCATCGAGCTTCGATGTTGTCCGGGGCGGAGCGCCGCAAAACAGGGGGCTTCGGACCGGGCGGCGTTCACCTCACCGTCGAGCGCCGGGTGCTCGAGCCGGCTCGAGGTCGCGGACGCGGTCCTCCTCGGGAAGCGGCCCGGGACGTAGGAGAGGCCCGGGCGGGAGCCCGGGCCTCTAGGGGGAATGCGGTGCTGCGGTGCTGCGTGGCGCTCCCCGAGGGGAGCGCCGGGGGACGACTAGGCGCCGGTGTTGACGGTGATCTTGGCGACGCCGATGACCAGGCCGGCCTCGAGCGTGTCGATGCCGAAGGTCTCGTTGAGCAGGTCGGCGGCCTCCTGCTTGAGCTTCACGGTCGTGCCCTCGAGCACGGCCTTGGAGCCGTCCTCGTTCGTGCGGAGCGGCTGCAGGGTGCGGCCGTCGAGGAAGAACAGCGGCGCGTCGGCGACGGCCTCGGTGCCGTCGACGGACACGTCGCCCGTCAGGACCGACTTGCCCGGGTCGACGTCGAAGTTCTCGAGCTCGACGAGCTTGCCGCCGGCCTCGAGCGAGAGGCCCGAGCCGTCGTGGTTGATGAGGCCCTGGACGTACGGGCTGACCGAACCGGGCGTGTAGTACGTGACGTTGCCACCCGTGATCGGGAAGGTGGCGACACCGCCGCTCGAGATGGTCGCGTCGCCGACGGGGCCGGGCGTGACCTTGAGGGAGGTGAGGGCCTCGACGAAGCCGGCGTCGAGCGTGACCTTGGTCGACGTGCCGGTGAGGCTGTCGATCTTGGCCGCGGGCTCGGGGGTCTCCGAGGCGGTCGAGGCGGCCGGCGTGGCGGCCGAGGTGGTCTCCTCGTCGTCGCCGCACGCGGCGACGCCGAAGGCGAGGGCTCCTGCGATGAGGAGGGCGGAGGGGATCTTGACGTTCATGCCCTGTGTAGCGGCCCCCGCCCCGATTCGGATCACTCGACTTCGCGGAGTATTCCCGTGTCGACGTCGTAGACGAAGCCGCGGACGTGGTCGCGGTGCGGCAGGAAGGGGCTCGTGCGGACCCGCTTGACCGAGCTGCGGACGTCCACGTCGAGGTCCGTGAAGCTCTCCGCGGCCCAGCTCGGCTTGATCCCCGTGTCGTCGAGCAGCTCCTGCCGGAGCTCGTCCTCCGTGAAGGTCAGCATGCCGCAGTCCGTGTGGTGGACCAGGACGACCTCGCGGGTCCCGAGCTTGCGCTGCGAGATCGTCAGGGAGCGGATGACGTCGTCCGTGGCGACGCCGCCCGCGTTGCGGATGAGGTGCGCGTCGCCCGGTTTGAGGCCGAGGATCCCGAAGAGGTCGAGCCGCGCGTCCATGCACGCCACGACGGCGACGCGGCGCTTCGGGCGCGGTGTCCGGGCGGGCGCGTCGGGGGCCGCGGCGTGCGCCGCGGCGCTCTCGACGAGCGCGTCGATCACCGACGGCGTGGGATCCGGTGCATCCGGGGAGGTCACGCCCGGGGATGATGACGGGTGGGCCGCCGCCATGCCCGCCGCTCAGGACGCGTCGAGCGTCGCCCGCAGCGCCTCGATGGCCGTGTAGGCCGGCGTCCAGCCCAGCTCGTCCTTCGCCTTGCGGGTGTCCATGATCGCCGGGTGGGCCAGCGCCTCCACCCACTCCGCGGCGGGCGGGACGAACGGCGGGGTCGGGAGCGAGGAGACGGCACGCGCGGCGGCCTGCGCCAGGCCGGCGGGGACGCTGATCGGCATGAGCCCGAGCTCCCGCGCGAGGTCGACGGCGGTCACCACGTCGTCCGCGGCGACGTTGTAGGCCCCGGGCGGGCCCGCGGCGAGGACGCACTGCATGAGCGCCGAGCCCACGTCGTCCTCGTGGATGAGCTGCAGCGGGATCGCCGGGACGGGCGCGGGGAGCTTCACGGGCAGCCCGGCGACGGCGTCGGCGAGCGCGCGGCCGAGCGGCGCGAGCGGGCCCGGCAGGATCTCCTTGCCGCCCACGAAGTTCGGCCCGAGGACCACGGGCGGGCGCAGGAGGTACATCGCGAGGTCCGGGTGGGCGCCCGACTCGACCTCGAGGAGCTGCTCGAGCTCGGCCTTCTCCTGCGCGTAGAAGAGCTTGGACGCCGGACGCGTCGGCCACGTCTCGGCCATGGGGACCGGGTTGTCCGGGTGGAAGCCGTAGGCCGCGACGCTCGAGGCGTACACGAAGCGCTCGACGCCGGCGGCCGCCGCGGCGCGGAAGACGTTGAGGGTGCCGTCGACGTTGATCGCACGGGTGCTCGCGCGGTCGCTCGTCCCGGTGATCATGAAGGCGAGGTGCACGACGACGTCCGCGTCCGCGAAGGCCTCCTCGAGCGCCGCCTCGTCGCGCACGTCACCCTGCCGGTACTCCATCTTCGTCCAGCCCTGGGCGGCCGGGTCGAAGGGGCGCCGGGCGATGCCGATCACGCGCTCGACGCGCGTGTCGGCCTGCAGCAGCGGCATGAGGCCGTGGCCGAAGGTGCCCGTCGGGCCGGTGACGGCGACGGTCAGGTTGCGTGGGCGCTTCTGCTTCTTGGGGGCGGGCATCCCCCCGATCCTCCCCGTCCCGGGGCGCCGCGTCACCTACGATCGCCGCGTGGACCGCGTCGGGGGGCAGGAGCCCTCAGCCGGACACCGAAGTTCGACGAGTGACGTGGGCCTTCGAGCTGATCGACGTGGAGAAGCGCTTGGGCGGCGTCGTCGCACTCGGAGGTTGCAACCTCGGCGCGCCCATGGGGGGCGTGACGGCGGTCCTGGGCGCTCGCGGGACCGGGAAGACGACCGTGTTCCGGCTCCTCGCCGGCCTGGAGCGTCCCGACGACGGAGCGGTCTTCGTCGCGGGCAAGGACGTCGGTGGCGCGCGCGGCGCGGCACTGCGGCGCATCCAGCGGCGGATGGCGGTCGTCTTCAGCCCCGCCGCCGGCGAGGCCCACGCGCTCTTCGCCACCGCGACGGTCCTCGAGAACGTCGAGTTCGCGATGCGCACCGCCGGCCGGGTCCCGCGACGGCGCCTCGGCACCGTCGCGCAGGAGGAGCTCGAGCGCTTCGGGCTCGCCGGGCTGACCGGGGTGCTCCCGTCGGAGCTGAGCCCGCCGCGGCGCAGCGCCCTCGCCCTCGCGCGGGCCATGGCGCTCCGGGCGCCCCTCGTCCTCGTCGACGACCTCGGAGGCGGGATGGGTCCGGCACAGCGTCGCGCCCTGTGCGACCTGGTTCGCGAGGAGTCCCGGTCGCGCGGCACGAGCTGGCTCGTCACCACGGACGACCCTGCGCTGGCCGAGCGGGTCGGCGACGTCGTCGAGACGCTGACCGCGCCGTTCAGCCCGCCGCCGCATCCTCGATGT
Organism: Solirubrobacterales bacterium; assembly: GCA_025964065.1. Classification (GTDB taxonomy): domain Bacteria; phylum Actinomycetota; class Thermoleophilia; order Solirubrobacterales; family Solirubrobacteraceae; genus Paraconexibacter. Next base: position 4,205 of record JAOPZO010000339.1, read on the forward strand.
CGTGGGTGAGCACCACCGCGTCGTCGCGCATGGCGATGCGCCCGTAGTACGTCGACATGACGACCTGGACGAGGCTGCCGTCGACCGGGAAACCGCACTCGTCCGACAGCTGCGCGAAGTCGAGGCGCAGCCCGCCGCGAGCACGGACCTCGTGGTAGGACTGGTTCTCGTACACCTCCACGCCCTCGAGGTCGCAGAGCGCGTCGACGATGGCATCGCCCTCGACGCACCGCGCGATCGTTATGCCGACGAAGTCGAACGTGGCGGGCGGACCGCTCATGCCGGAACCTCCGTCGAGAGCCCGCAGGCGGCCTTGAGGGCTTCCTGGTCGATCACGACGGCCTCGCGTCCGGCGGCGAAGTCCGCGCGAGGGGCCGTGGAGAACACGGGCTCGAGCGCGTCGACGGCAGCGCGTGCCTCGGGCTCCCAGCTTGCGAGCCAGCGCTCGACGATGTCGCGGTTCGCCGCGCCGTGCTCCTCGTCGGTGAGCACGAACTCGGTGAAGGCCTGCGAGAAGTCGCGCCACCAGGCCCATTCGCGTTGCGCGTTGCGCGCGATGACCGGCGTGACGGGATCGGCGTTCGCGAGCGCGGGCCGCAGCAGCAGTTCGCGACGCAGCCCGGCGCCGAGCAGCGGCTCGACGACCAGCCCGGAGACGACGATGAGCTCCGCCCAGTCCGTGATGGTCCCCATCCGCTCCACGAGGCGTCGCGTCGGCTGCCACGCCTCCGCCTGCAGCCAGCGCTCCTTCGCGGCCTCGATCGTGACGTCGCCCAGGTCTTGGTCGAGGTCCATGCCGTGGATGACGTGGGCCTGCGCCTGACGCTGCTTCATGGCCGCGTAGAGCACGATCCCGTGGGTCAGGACGTCGCTCAAGGCGGCCCGTGACCGACGGGTGGCGATGGACCAGATCCCGTGCTCGACGAATGCGGTCACCTGCCCGTCCCTCCGCAGGAACTCGACCCAGGCGTCGGGCATCCCGGCGTTGAGCCCCTCGGCGCGGGCGCCCTCCACCGCGGCGTCGATCTCCTTCTCGCACTGGGCGCCCTGCTGGTAGTACGGACGCTCCCACAACTCGTTCGGGTCGCGGAAGGCCGACCAGGTCGCCACGGCGAGCTCCGTCGACGCGTCGTCCCACGTGCCGCGGCCGTCGGGGAACGAGCAGTACCAGCCGTTGCGCATGAAGCGGTGGACCGAGGGCTGCGTGTCCAGCGTGAGGTCCTCGTAGACCGAGGCCTTCCGCTTCTTCGGGACGACCCACTGGAACTGTCGCTCGGGGTCCTCGCCCCGGCGCTGCCGACGCTCCCCTGCCCGCACCTCGCCGGCCATTAGAGCTTCACCCAGGGCGTGCTGCCCACGGCGGCCGCGGCGAGGTCGTCGAGCGAGTAGCCGTTCCGGCCGTCCCCGTTGGTGCCCCCGCCGCCGCCGTACAGCGTCACGGGCTGGAAGCCGTTGCCGTCGCCCTGCACCGCGCCGAACGGGTCGCCTTCGTCGTGCCACGAGCCGCAGGGGAGTCCCATCGCCTCGGCGGTCGTGATGTTCGGGGACGTGATCTGCAGGTCGGCGGCACGGATGTCGTCGAGGGTCCACATGCGGTCCGTGCGGAGGTGGGGCTGGCCCACGAGCGTCTTGCCGTCGGCGCGCAGGAGGCCGAGCTCGACGATGACCTCCGACAGGGCCTTGCCGTGGTGCTTGTCGAAGTAGTTGCGGTCGCCCGTGTAGCGGCCGGGGTTCGTCTCGTCGAGCCACTTGCACTCCGGGGAGCAGTAGAAGCGCGTGCGCTCGACCCCGTGGCGGTCCTGGCAGGTGCGGTGGCACATGTCGTCGTCGAGGACGCAGGCCAGCATGCAGGTGAAGCAGAAGGGCGGGGCGCCGTCGAGCAGGCCGCTGAGCAGGAGGGCGTTCTCCTCGGGGTCGGCGAGGGCGGCGTAGGCCTCCCACGTCGCGCCGTACTCGTCGTACCACCCGGGGTACTGGCGCTCGAACCACTCGAAGTCCGTCTGGGTCAAGGGGTCGAACTTCCAGAAGGCCAGGGGCCAGGTGGCGAAGGCGAGGGGGGCGGTCTTGTGGTGCAGCCCGGCGACGAGGCGCTCGCGCGCCCGCTCGAACATCGCGGGCGGGATGTCGACGCCCATCTTCCCCAGCTGCTCGACGTAGGACCGGTACCAGTCGTCCCGGATCCACCGGTCCCACTTCGTCAGGTAGCTCTCCTCGTCCGAGCGGTCGGTGGAGAAGTACTCCATGATCGTCCCGACGAAGGGGTCCACGAACGCGTGGACGATCCACCAGGCCTGCTGCAGGTCGTGCTGGATCAGCGGGATGTTCTCGGGCTCCTGGAGGACCGTGAGCATGGTCGCGTAGCCGTTCGAGATGTGTCGCGCCTCGTCGGACTGCACCGAGGAGTAGGTCGTCGCCTGGATGAAGTCGCCGTTGCGAGTGGCGACGTCGGGCAGCGCCACGAACGCGACGTTGGTGAACGCCGTCTCGATGACGGTCATCATCGTGAAGCCCGCGGCGATCGGGTCGCCCGTGAACGAGTGGGAGAACATGTTCACGCCGGCCCGGGTGAACAGGTTCTCCGCCATGTACTCCTGCCCCTTGTGCCAGCCGGCCGGATCTGGCGTGTTCTTCGCGTACCACCGCGCGAGGTTCATCTGCATGCCGATGTGACGGACCTCGTCGACGAACTGCACGTGGTACCCGTTGAGCAGCTCCTCGTTCGGCACGACGTCCATCACGACGGACATGCAGCGTCCGGCCGCGCCCTCGGCGTACACCAGGATCAGGATGAGCGGTTTCATGATCTGGAGCCAGCGCTCGTCGGCCTTCGTCGGCATCCCGGCACGCAGCGCCGCGTCGAAGCCGCCGTAGACGCGCTCGTCCTTCTCGAGCTGCATGGGCAGGTAGTCGCGCATCACCTGCTTCATCGGGTCCTTCGCCTTGTCCGGGAAGACGTAGCGCGTGTCGTAGATCGGCACGGGCTCGTGGTAGCTGCGCTTCCAGCCGAGCTGGGCGACCCGCTCATGGGTCTGCGTAACGCTGCGGCGACGGGTCTGCTGAGTGGCCATGGGAGCAGTGTCCGAGCGGGGCCCGTTCCCCGGCGTCGGCCGGGGGGGTGATCTTCATCACCCGTTCAGCGTCGCGGCGCCGCTCCCCGGCCCACGGGCGGACTACGTTCGCGCTCGATGAGCCCACGGATCAGCTTCACCCCCATCAACGTCGAGGTCGAGTGCGACGACGAGGAGACCGTCCTCGAGGCGGCGTTCCGCGAGGGCTGGAACCTCGTCCACGGCTGTCGTGAGGGTCGGTGCACGGCGTGCAAGTCCTTCCTCCTCGAAGGGGACGTGACCCTGCGGTCCCACTCCACCGACGCGCTCTCGGAGGCCGAGGAGGAGCAGGGGTACACGCTGCTGTGCTGCGCGATGCCCGACTCGAACCTCGTGGTGGAGCTCCTGCACTTCGACGCCGACAACCTGCGGCTGGCCCATCGGATCGCCGACGGCCGGGCACGCGTCGCCGCGATCGACGCGCTCACGGAGGACGTCGTGCGCCTGCGGCTCGACGTGATGGCGCCGGAGTGGTTCGCCTTCACCCCGGGGCAGTACGTCGACCTGTGGCTCCCGGGGACCGACGGAGCGGAACGTCGCTCGTTCTCCATGGCGAACGTGCCCGGGGACGGGTCGCTCGAGTTCCTCATCCGCCGCTACCCGGGGGGCCGCTTCTCCGGCCTCCTGGATCCCACGGGAGCGAGCGCGCTGCAGGCCGGCGACGTCCTCGGCTTCACCGGGCCCTACGGGAGCATGCACCTCCGCCCGGGGGACCGCCCGGTCCTCCTGGTCGCCGGCGGCTCCGGGCTGGGCCCGGTGCTCTCCCTCCTGCGGGAGCTGGCGGGCGCGGGCAGCGCGCGACGGGTCCGGTTCTTCTACGGCGCCCGCCGTGAGGCCGACCTGCCCTTGGTCGCGGAGATCGCCGACCTGGGCGCGATGCTGCCCGACTTCGCGTTCGTGCCCGTCCTCTCCGAGGAGCCGTGGAGCGGCGCCACCGGGTTCGTCCACGAAGCGGCGGCCGCGGTGCTCGCCGACGGGGAACTCGTCGACCCGCTCGTTCTCGCCTGCGGTCCGCCTCCCATGATCGAGGCCCTCGTGGAGGTGCTGACCGGGCGTCACGGCGTCGCGCCGGGGGACATCGCCTTCGACAAGTTCACGCCGGCTGCCGCCGGCGACACCGACTGAGCGATGCGGGTGACACCGACCGCGCGATGGTAGCGTCGCGCCCGTGACCACCAACGGGGAGCACGAGGCGCTCGAACGCGTGCAGCGCGCCCTCGCGACCCTTCGTTCACCCGCCACGGCCGGAACCGTGATGGACCGAGGGTTGCGTGGGCTCTGCACGTACGGGGGGTTCTCCCGCGCGGTGCTCTTCCGGCTGGCGGGTTCGCAGCTCGTGGGGGAGGCGATCCACTTCAGCCAACGTCCCGAGTGGGCCGCGGAGCTCCTCCTCGAGGCACGCCGCACCCCGATCCCGTTGCACTACATGGTCCTCGAGACCGAGATGCTGCGCCGCCGCACGGCCGCCATCGTGCAGCGCCCGCAGGAGGATCCGCGAGCCTTCGCGCCGCTCGTGGCGGCGTTCGAGACCCGCTCGTACGCAGCTGCCCCGATCGCCCCGGACGGCGGTCGCGTCACGGCCTTCGTCCACGCGGACCGCTACTTCCAGGGCGAGGACGTCGACGAGGCGGACCGCCTGCTCCTGGCCGCCTTCGCCGAGGGCTTCGGCCTCGCGCTGCACCGGGCGGTGCTCGTGGACCGCCTGGCCCTCCAGCGGGAGGAGCTGAGGCGCCTGCTGGGAGCTGCGGCGGACGTAGCGGAGGCGATGGGCGACCTCGACGCGGTCGTCGCGCGCGCGGACGACGACCTCCACGCCTCACTGCGTTCGGCCGGCGGCACCCAGCTTCCGGTCGACGAGCGGATGGCCTCGCTCCTCACCCCGCGTGAGCTCGAGGTCCTCGAGCTCATGGCCGCCGGGGCGACGAACGCCGGGATCGCCGAGCGGCTCGTCGTCTCCGACCAGACCGCCAAGACCCACGTCTCGCACGTCCTGCGCAAGCTGCACGCGACCAACCGGGCCGAGGCCGTCTCCCGCTACCACGCGATCGCCCAGCGCAGCCGGTGACCCGCTGCACCGACCGGGGGACGAACCTCACCCGGTGGAGTGATGGCCGGCACGTCGGCAGTCCGTAGTGTCGCGCCATGCCCTACTTCGACGACGAGGCCCAGGCCTACGAGTACTTGGCCGGCGTCTTCCGCAAGGCCGCCGAGCATCCCGAGGTGGGGCCGGCCCTCGCAGGCGCGGACCTCACGCTGCAGCTGCGGCACGCGGACCCCGACATCGTCGTGACGGTCCTCATGCGAGAGCCCATTCAGGTTCTCGAGGGGGAGACCGACGTGCCGGTGGACGTCGTTCTGACCCTGAGCTCCGACGACGCGAACCAGTACTGGCGCGGTGAGCTGAACCTCGCAGTGGCGCTCGCCAAGGGTCGGGCGAAGAGCAAGGGCCCGGTGAACAAGATCCTGAAGCTCGTTCCGCTCACCAAGCCGATGTTCCCGATGTACCGGGGGATGACGGCGACGAAGGACGGGGCGGCGTCGGCAGCCTGAGCGCCGCGTGGACCTCCTCCTGCTCCTCGCCATCGCGGGGACTGGTGCCGTCGTGGCGCTCGTGGGCGCCGCACGGCTCCACCCGGGCTCGGGTGCGGACCTCCTGGACTGGGATTCGGGCCGGGACGTCGGCCGGCGTCTCGGTGCGGACGCCGACGACCTCGCGGACATGCTGGCCGCGCACAACGCGCGGCGCCGGGAGCAGGGGCTGGGTCCACGGACCGAGGAGGACCTCCGCGTCCTGCTCGACGCAGAGCGCCACGAGCGACGCAGCTCCTCCTGAGTTCCGGAGCGACGTGGCCACATGCGCATTTGTGCACTTCCACCACCCGACGGGTTGCCGACGAGCGCTTCGCTCCATTGGTGCTCAGACGTCCCAACCGCAAGAGTGAGACAGGCAGTAAGCGTCTTTGGAGAGGAGATCGCGTGAAGAGCAGTGTCGGCAGGGTCGACGTGGCAGCATCTGAGCAGGCAGGGGGAGGGTCCGAGGTCTTACGGGCGACGCGCGCGTTCGACGCGTTCGGCGACGTGCTCGAGGCGGCAGCCGACGATCCCGTGACGGGTCACCGGCTCGCCTTCGGGCAGACCACGGTCGAGCTGCGAGTCGCCGAGGCCCCCGGCCTCGTCATGACGCTCGCGCTGGATCGAGAGCCCATCGAGGTCCTCGACGGGGTCTCCGGGACGCCCGAAGTCGTCCTCACGGTCCGGACGGAGCACCTCGAGGAGTTCTTCACCGAGGAGTTCCACCTCGCGATGGCGATCGCCACAGGCGCAGCGACCTATCGCGGCCCCGTCCGGAAGCTGCTTCGGGTCATGCCGATCCTCCAGTCCTTCGCCGTCAAGTACCGCGCCCGGGCCGCCGCCGTGGCGCCGGTCACCGCGGCCGAACCCGTGTCCGAAGGGACAGCATGAGCAACTACGACATCGCCGAAGACGCCGAGTCCGGCTTCACCCTCGAGGCGCAGAGCCTCCTGGACCAGGCCGCGGAGTTCGCCGACGGCGAGGAGTACGCCTACCACTCGGGGGCGATGGCCGTCCGCGAGGAGAACGTGGGCGACTTCTGGTCCATCGAGTGTCGGAACGTCGTGAAGTCCTTCGGACGGAACAACGTCCTCAACGGACTCGAGGTCGGCATCCCCGAGGGGATGATCACGATCATCCTGGGTCCGTCGGGGACCGGGAAGTCGGTCCTCATCAAGCACCTCATCGGGCTGCTGTTCCCCGACACCGGCGACGTCGTCGTGCACGGCAAGTCCGTGACGAAGATGACCATGTCGCAGCTCCTCGAGATGCGGCGGAAGTTCGGGATCCTCTTCCAGGACGGCGCTCTCTTCGGGTCCATGAACCTGTACGACAACGTCGCGTTCCCGCTGCGCCAGCACACGAACAACAGCGAGAAGGAGATCCACGACGTCGTCATGCGGCGCCTGGACGAGGTCGGCCTCGCCAACGGCGCCGAGACGCGGATGCCCTCCGAGCTCTCCGGCGGCATG
>JAOPZO010000368.1 GCA_025964065.1 Solirubrobacterales bacterium
GGGACGCCCCAGTCGCCGAACGCGGCGGCGACGGCGGCGGCACGGGGATCCCGGCGCCCCTCGATCGTCGCCCAGTTCGTGCCGCCCGCGCCTGCGACGTCCACGGCGGCGACGCCGGCACCGCGCAGGAGGTCGACGTCCGCGGCGTCCATCCCGAACCCGACCTCCTTCACGACGACGGGAAGCGGGTCGAGCGCCGCGACGATCGCGGCGACGCGCTCGAGGGTCCCCGCGAACGCGGGCGTGCCCTCGGGCTGGACGGCCTCCTGCACGGGGTTCAGGTGGATGCTCAGCCCGTCGGCGCCCAGGAGGTCGACGAGGCGCGCGGCGCGCTCGGGGTCGAGCTGGGCGGCGCCGAGGTTCGCGAGCAGCAGCGGGGGCCGCGCGGCGGAGCGGTAGGTCCGCAGGAGGTCGGGGTCGTCGAGCAGCGGGCGCCCCGAGCCGAGCGTGAGCGCGACCCCGTGCTCGGTGGCCGCGCGGGCGAGGTCGCGGTTGATGCGCTCGGCGTCGGCGGTCCCGCCCGTCATGGCCGAGACGAAGAGCGGCGCCTGCAGCCTCACGCCGAGCAGCCGGGTCTCGAGGACGACGTCGGCGAGGTCGCGGCCGGGCAGCGCGCGGTGGCGGAGCCGGAGCGCCTCGAGCCCCGTCCCGGCGCTCCCCAGGACCCCGGGCTCGGCCGCGATGCGCAGGTGGTCGGCCTTGCGGTCGGTGGGGGCGGGAGCCGGCTCGATCATCGAAAGGGAGTACGGACGGTGCCGTGCAAGGGAGCACGGGACTCTGCGAGCCTCCGTCCATGCCCATAGCACGGTACGACCTCGCCATCGTCGGGATGGGGTCCGCGGGGATGACGGCGGCCGAGTTCGCCTCGACGCTCCCGATCAAGGTGGTCGCGATCGAGCGCGACCGGGTCGGCGGGGACTGCCTCTGGACGGGCTGCGTGCCGTCCAAGGCGCTCCTGGCGAGCGCGAAGGCGGCGCACACGATCCGCCACGCCGACCGTTTCGGCCTCGACGCGGCCGAGCCCGTGGTGGACCGCGCGCGGGTGTGGGCGCGCGTCCGGGCGGTGCAGGCGGAGCTCGCGCGCACCACGGACGCGCCCGAGCGCTTCGCCGCGATCGGGGTCGAGCTCCGCTTCGGCGAGGCGCGCTTCACCTCGCCCACGACGCTCACGGTGGGCGGGGAGGCCATCGAGGCCAGGCACGTCCTGCTCTGCACGGGCGGGCGCCCCGCGGTCCCGCCGATCCCCGGCCTCGAGGAGGCGGGCTACCTCACGAGCGAGACGGTCTTCGCGCTCCAGGCGCCGCCCGCGAGCGTCGTGGTCCTCGGCGGCGGGCCGATCGCCGTCGAGCTCGCGCAGGCGTTCGCCCGGCTCGGGATGGGCGTGACGCTGCTCGAGGAGGCGCCGGGGCTGCTCGCCCGGGAGGACCCCGAACTCGTCGCGCTCCTCACCGCGCGCCTGCGGGAGGAGGGCGTGGACGTCCAGCTCGGCGCTCGCGCCGACCGCGTCTCGAGCGAGGCCGACGGCACCCGCGTCGTCCACGTGGGCGAGCGGGCGTTCCGCGCCGAGGCGGTGCTCGTCGCGACGGGCCGCGCGCCCAACGTGGAGGGGCTCGGGCTCGAGGAGCTCGGGATCGACGTCGCCCCACCCGGAGTGGTCGTCGACGACGGCCAGCGCTCGAGCGTGAAGACCGTCTGGGCGGCCGGGGACGTCGCGGGCGGCTACCAGTTCACCCACGCGGCGGGCTTCGAGGCGGCGCGTGCGGTGCGCAACATGCTCTTCCCGGGCACCGCGGACGACCCGCCGCTCGTGCCCTGGGCGACGTTCACGGACCCCGAGCTCGCCCACGTGGGGCTCACCGGGGCGGAGGCCGTCGAGCGGTTCGGCGCCGGGGACGTCGAGGTCCACCGCCACCACCTCTCCAGCTCCGACCGCGCACGGGCCGAGAGCGCGGGGGAGGGGCAGGTCGTGGTGGTGACCCACAAGGGGAAGGTCGTCGGCGGGCACGCGCTCGCGCCCGCGGCCGGGGAGCTCGTGCACGAGCTCGCGTTCGCGATCCGGGAGGGGAAGAAGCTCGCGGACCTCGCGGGCCTCGTGCACGTGTACCCGACGATCTCGCTCGGGATCCAACAGCTCGCGGCGGAGGCGAGCTACGCCGCGGCGCAGCGCTACCGCTTCCTCGTGCGCTCGAGCGCCTAGCTCTCGCTCAGGCGCGGGCGAAGTGCCCGGGCGCGGGGGACTGCGTGCGCGGCTCGGGGGCCAAACGGAGGCCCTCGACGTCCGCGCGGGCACCCGTGCGCAGCAGGTGCAGCAGGACCGGGAGCACCAGGAGCGCGACGGCGGTCCAGACGACCAGCACGGTGAGGAGGGTGGTGAGCATCGCTGTTCCGTGGATCGGCCGCGAGGCACGCCGGTTGAGCCTCTGCGCCCGACCTGGACGACTGCCCGGGTCGGGCCCTCCCCACTTCGGGGCGCTCAGGCCGGGAGCAGCGCCATGAGCTCGAGGTTCTCGAGCGGGTCGAGCACGGAGTGCTGCGCGCAGGCCGGCACGGTGCGGCCGTCCTCGGGGTGCGCCATCGCGTAGGAGCACGCCTGCAGGCGCTCCATCGTGGCCCGTACGTCCGGGTCCGCGTGGGTCGTCTCGCCGCGGTCCATCGCCGCCCACGCGGGCCGGACCGCCTTGGCGTCCATGAACGCGTGCATGACGTAGGTGATCGCGCGCGGCGGCGTGCGCACGAGCGCGACCGGGCCGCCGGCACGCGCGAGGAGACGGGCCGCGTAGCCCGCGAGTCGGGGGAGCGCGCGCGGCTCGCGGGCGAGCGCCCGGACGGTGCGCGCGGCGGTCACGGCGGGCGGGGCGGCGAAGTCCATGCCGCCGAACGCGGCGACGAACGAGTCGAGCCAGCGGCGGTCGGCCTCGGAGTCCTCGTCGAGCAGCGGCACGTAGCGGTCCCCGACGTAGAAGCCGTAGGCGGTCCGGTTGCAGCGCTTGTCGCCGATGTGGAGCGCGTCGTCGTGAAGCCTGCCGCCCGCGCCCTCCTGGATGCGCGCCCACACGGCGTCGGTGGAGAACGAGCGGTAGCGCTCCTTCCAGCGCGCCTGGTTGCCGACGAAGGCGGCGGGCTGGTGGGAGAACATGCGGAAGCCGTAGTCCCGGATCTCCTGCAGCACCTCGGGGATCTGGTCGATGTTCCGCGGGGTGATCGTCATGTTGTGCGCGAGGTAGCTCGTGACGCCGTGCTCCTCCTCGAGCCGCCGGAACATGTCGCAGAACGCCTTGCGGAACGGGTTGAGCTGGGCTTCGCGCTCCACCTTCCGGATGCCGGTGCGGCCGAGCATCGTCGAGTCGAAGTGGCCCGCGAACGAGAGGTGCTCGAAGCGCGGCCTTCCCGTGCGCGGGTCGAGCGCGACCCGCTCGAGGTACTCGTAGGTGAAGTCGCCGTGGCTGAGCGACATCGGCTTGCGGCCGTGCGCCTGCATGGCGAGGAGCGCCGCGGCCAGGTCGTCCGGCTCGAGCAGGGAGACCTCCCCGCCGATGAGCTGCGCGTTCTGCCCCGGCCCGCGCGCCTGGCGGAGGAACGCCATCTGCGCGTCCACCTCGCGGAGCGTGTGCTGCCCGTCCGTCCGCACGCGCTGCGCCTCCTTGGCGTGGTAGCACGGGGTGCAGGCGAGGTTGCAGCGGGGGAAGACCCCGTGGGTGCCCTCGCAGCCCGCGGTGCGCTTCCCGAGCATCTGGTTGCGCGTGCGGACGTGCGCCGGGAGCTCCTCCCAGCGGCGCGCGAGCGCGGCGGTGAGGTCCGGGTGCTCGGGGCGGGTCAGGACCTCGAGGGCGCGCAGGCGGTCCAGCATGGGGTCAGCGTACGCGGCGGTACAGCCCCGCAAGCCGGTCCGGCGCGACTCCCGCGAGGTAGAGCCAACGGATGACGAGCCAGGAGAAGACGGTGCGCGCGACGCCCATCGTGCGCCAGCGCCGCGCCGACGTCGTCGCCGGGCCCGGCAGGCACGCCGTGCGCGTGGCGCGTTCGAGCCGCCGGACGAGGTCGTAGTCGTCCATGATCGGCAGGGGCCGGAAGCCGCCGAGCTCCGCGAAGAGGGCGGGCTCGCACCACACGCTCGAGTCGCCGTAGTAGAGGCCCGTGCGGCGCTGAAGCGCGTAGACGCGGCCCAGCAGCCACGAGAAGGCGTCCTCGCCGTCGAAGCGCAGGGCGAAGTTGCCCGCGCGCGCGGGAGTGCGCGCGAGGAGCGCGTGGGCGTCGAGGGCGAGGCGCGAGTCGGCGTGCAGGAAGAGGAGGAGGTCGCCGGTCGCGCGCGCCGCGGCGGCGTTGAGCTGCGCGGCCCGGCCGCCCGGGACGTCGAGCACGAGCGGTCGGCCCGCGTGCGCGGCGGCGAGCTCCCGCGTCTCGTCCGTGGAGCCGCCGTCGGCGACCACGACCTCCCAGCGGCCCGGCAGCGCCTGCAGGTGGTCGAGCAGCGCCGTGATCTGCCCCGCCTCGTCCCGGGTGGGGACGAGGACCGAGATCACACGGCGCAGTGGAAGGCCTCGGGGAGCGTCCCGTCCGCCTGTCGCAGCGTCAGGAAGCGCTCGACGATGCGGCGCTTGGCTCCCGCGAGCGACACCTCGCCCGTCGCGACGACGAAGTCCGGGGAGGCGTCGCGGTCCCCGCCGACGGGGTGCCAGTGGGCGCCGTCGGCGGTGATGGTGAGCTCGGGGACCATGAGCGCGTCGGAGATCGCGACGCCGCTCTCGGCGCCCTCCGCGAGACCGCGGGCGACGAGCGGGCGGACCGTGAACGCGTCGCCCTCGATCCCGATGCCGGCGAGCACCTCGCGGAGCCGCGGCACGTCGTCGGCGTTCTCGGGCGTCTGGGTCATCGCGACGCGGAGCGGCAGCCCGAGCTCGCGGGCCAGGCGCAGGCCGTCCATCGCGGCCGCCCAGGAGCCGGCGCCGCGCCACGCGTCGTGCAGCGCGGCGGTCGAGCCGTCGACGGAGGACTGGATCGTGAGGCCGGGGAGCCCGGCGAGGCGCTCGAGGTCGACGCGGCGCCGGCCCTTCGCGAACAGCATCGCGTTCGTCAGCACGACGGTCGGCATGCGGGCCGCCGCCTCCTCGCACATCGTCACGACGTCGGGGTGGACGAACGGCTCCCCGCCCGTGAGGTAGAGCTCGGTGAAGCCCTCGGCCTGCGCCTGGTCGAGGAGGTCGCGGAAGCGGGGGAGCGTGAGCTGCCGCTTCCGGGCGGTCGGGGAGCTCGCCACGACGCAGTAGTCGCAGGCGAGGTTGCAGTGGAAGTTCGTGTAGAGCCAGAGCCGCGGCGGGAAGAGCGGCGTGCCGAAGAGCCCGACGACGGGGCGGCCGTCGTCCTCGAGCTCCGGCGCGTCGGCCCAGCCCGCGCCGTCCTCGGCGGCGAAGCCGGTCGGCATCGCCTCGCGGTAGACGTGATAGCGGCCCCGGGCGCGCTCGGGCGGCGGGACGACCTCCAGGCACGTCGTCCACCAGCCCGTCTCGATGGTCTCCACGAACGGCTCGGGCAGGCCCGCGGCGCGCATGGAGGCGGCCTGGGCCTGCCACGGGTAGGCGACGGCCACGAGCTCCGCGGTCGCCTGCCCGTCCTCGAGGTCGAGCACGGCGTAGCGGACGTCGGTGGTCCCGTCGTTCTCCGGTCGGCCGACCGCCCCGACGTTCAGGACGAGGGTGGGGCCGATGCGGCGCTGCCAGGAGATGCCGGTGTGGGTGCAGAGCAGGACGTCGGCGCCGCTGGCCCGGACGCGGATGCGGGCGTCCTCCTCGTCCATGGACTCCCAGAAGAAGTCGTTGACCGCGAGCGGCGAGCCGTGCACGAGGTGGACGTCGAGGCCGCCGAGCTCGAGCCGCAGCTCGCCGGGCAGCGTCGCCATCCAGGCCGCGAACTCCCGGCTCGTGCTCGCGAGCGTGTGGTCGTACATGATCTGCGCGAACTGGTTGTCGCGCTCGGAGGTGTAGCCGCAGCCGCAGTCCGTGTCGCCCCGGCCGATCGCGATGTCGTAGTTGCCCGCGATGCACTCGACGCCGTCCAGGAGCGGCCACACGGCGTCGCACTCGGCCCCGAAGCCGCCCAGGTCCCCGAGGCAGAAGAGCCGCTCGCAGCCCCGGGCGCGGGCGTCGGCGAGCACCGCGCGCAGCGCGTGGGGGTTGGCGTAGACGCCGCCGAACGCGGCGATGCGCGGCACGTGGCGCAGTCTGCCAACTCCCGGGACTACGCTCGCGCCATGCGCATCGCGATCCTCGGCGCCGGTCCGGTCGGGCTCGAGGCGGCCCTCGCCGCCGCGGCCCGCGGCGCCGACGTGACCGTGTACGAGCAGGCGCCCGCAGTCGGCGGCAACGTGCGCTCCTGGGGGCACGTGCGGACGTTCACCCCGTGGGACATGCTCGTCTCGCCGCGCGTGCGGGCCACGCTCGGGGCGGCGGCGCCGTCGGGCGACGCGCTCCCGACGGGCACGGAGCTCGTGGCGCGGGTGCTCGAGCCCGTCGCGGCGTCCCCCG